>JACPTT010000054.1 GCA_016192645.1 Candidatus Levyibacteriota bacterium
AACAAAGCCTCGAAACATCAAAACAATCGGATATGTCCCATCTTTCACAGGCACATTTAAAAGCCCGCTTACTTTCTTTCCCCCAACTGAATAAAAAAATATCTGTGAGGTATAATCATTCTCATTTTTCAAAGCTGATCCAAGAACAATCGGCGTCCCCTCAAACTTTGTTTTTTTTAAATTTTCAAAAGTATATTTATCCAAAGGCTTCTCTTTTAGCCTTGAACCAAGCGGACTTATGATTTTATTATTGCCAATAAAAAAAACGTAACCACCCGCAACCAAAGCTAGAAAAATAAATGAAATAACAAATATCAACTTTCTCATCCAAGCGCCTTTTTTATCTATTCAATGCCCAAATGCTGTAATTGAGGTATGTGGCAAAGGAGACCCACGCAAGATATGGAACAAGCAGCCAGCCGGAAGTTTTATTGATTCCAAAAAATGCCCGCATTGTTAGGACAATCAGTAACCATAAAGCAACGATGGCGAGCAAAGCCAAAAAGGGCGAATGCAGGCCAAAAAAGATAATTGACCATAAAGCATTAAGTCCCAATTGAACGAAAAACAAGTTTAGAGCATTTTGTTTGACTTTGCTTTTGGAAGTCCAAACTAAATACAAAGCGACTCCCATCATAATATAAAGCGTGGTCCAAACAGGCCCAAAAACCCAATTCGGCGGAGAAAGGATGGGTTTATTTAAAGTTGCATACCATGTCGGAATAGAAGAGATGGTAAAGAAGGATCCCGCAATCCCCGCTCCCAAACAAAGGCCAATGGATAGGATAAGTTTTGGTAATCTAATAGGCATATTTCCAGTATACCAAATCCCCTACCTCCAAAAACTATCTAATTAATTTAAAAATCAGAAATGGCCACCCTTGGGGTGGATTTGTATTGACACCCTTCAACCATGTTCAGGGCAGGCGTGCGGATCACCACCGCCAAAAACTCTAAAACAATTTTTTTATGTCAGCCCTCATTAAAATGCTACAATGAATACAGTATGGCTAAAGGTAAAAGAAAGAGTAAATTTGATAAAGCAAGAGATAAGGCTCACCGCTTTTACTTTAATAAATGGCGTGGAAATGAAAAAACAACACCAGCGTTTGGACAAAAGATACGAGTTACCAGATCGGGCTGGAATCATTTAATAAATCCTTACCATAAAAGAACTAAAGTAGAACAGGCTCGAAGATTTGAGGTATTGCCACTTGCGAGAAAGTTACTGGAAGAAGCTCAAACATTCCAAGAACATAGGAAAGATAATTTCGGACATTATTTTGCTTTTGTGGGATATATCGGAGGAAGAAAAATTAAAGTTGTTGTACGATCAAAAACTTTTCATGGACAAAAGTTTTTCTTTTCAGTGATGATAGTTTTGTGAGGCGTCTTCCACTTTATGCAGATGCAATAATGGGGTCAGGGTCAAGCCCTTCACCTCAATTAGGATAATACTACTCCAGATTTCATATGTCAACTATCAAAATTGATAAAATGTCCACCCCGGGGTGGATTTGTATTGACGCCCTTCGGCTTCGCTCAGGGCAGGCCTGCGGATTTTTATCATTTTTGAGGCCTGCCTGCGCAGGCAGGCTTAAGAATAAAGTGATTGACAATACTTCTTAAACTAGCTACTCTAGAATAAGAGCGTTTGTGGATCAACCTTTATCTATTATTACCTTTGTTTTGGAAAAGCGAAAAATTCTCATATCGCTTTTTTTAATCATTGGGATGTTCAGCGCAACTATATTCACAGTGATTATTGCCCAACGCCCCCAGGATATCCGCTCTAAAGCAAGCGAATCTGTAGATTTACCTAAGCTCACCACGGAATTTATCTCACCTTTGCGTTACTATAAACTCTCCTACGACCAGGGAAGGTGGACTCCTGTTGTTAAAACGGATGAAGCTTTTGGACCAAGGGTTGTATTTAATTTAAACGAAGAGTATGGCAATGCAAGACTGGATATTATTGAGGGCAAAAGCCAAAAGGATTTAGAGGCCTTAAAAAATGAAATAATAGAAAAATCACCCACGCCTTCTGTCAAAATTGAGGCTGTTGAGTTTAACGGAAAACCCTCGTATTTAATAAGCTACAAAGAAGAGATCATAGGACAAGATGTTTACTATTACCAACAGATTGTAAAAGATGGCGATAATTTTTTTATCTTTGAAAAAAGAGCTCCTCAATTGGGCTACGACAATGCACTTTTGGATAATTTATTGCAAAATATTTCTTTCACAAATTCCGAAACAGAAAAAGTTAAAGGAGCTTCGGATTCCCCAGTTGATCTTTCAACAGTTGAGCTGGTTGATCTGGTAAGACCCTCTATCACAAATATTATATACGTTTACTGTCTTAAAATCAGCAATCTGCAACCAGCCTCGTCTTATCTTTCGCAACCTCAATATAACTTTTGTGGTTCACAAAAAGGATCAGGCTTTATTATTAATGAAGAAGGAGTGGTTGCAACCAACGGACACGTTGCCAAGGTCTACCCTGAGGAAGGCCTCATAACTAATCTTTTATATATGAATAATAAAGCTTTTAGCGCTGATTTAATAAAAGGGGTTTATTTATCAAAAGGCCAAAATCCAACAGAAAGTCGAATTGAGGCTTTTTACCAGCAATTAAATCTAAACCCGCAATACCTGGATAGATTTTTAACAGAGATTTTCAGAATGATCAAGGATAAGGTAATAAATGTTGAGGTTGTTGATGAAAAATACTATGTCAATGTAGGTAATGAGCCGGTGAAAGTAGATTACCGCACCAATGCTATTATCCCCTCCTCAACAACTTATACTGCCAAATTTATAGATTCTAACTATCCCAATAAATATTCCTATGATGCAATTGTTAATAAAAATTATCAGAGAGGCCATGATGTGGCAATACTAAAGATTGAAAACTCTTCTAATTTATTCCCTACGCTTAAGTTAGGCGATGTAAAAAACCTAAGAGAAGGTTCACACATAATAATTGCCGGTTATCCAACTTTGGTTGAAGGAAACATTGATCCAAGATCTGCCATAAGTTATAAAACTTCAACTAAGCCTACCATTACTCAAGGGATAGTCAGCAGCGTCAAAGAAGATTTGACAGGCAGTACTATTCTTCAGACAGATGCATCAATTGATCACGGCAATAGTGGGGGCCCGGCATTTAATTTAGGGGGCGAAGTAATAGGCATAGCAACGTTCGTGGCTGAAAGTAAAAGCGGCAATTTTAACTTCTTAAGAGAGGTTAACGAGCTTAAAACACTAATGTCAAAAAATAAAATAGACAATAGCTTGGGTAAGTTGAGTCGTTTATGGAGAGACGGCTTGGAAAGTTTTAGAAATAAACGTTATGGCAAGGCTTTAAAATATTTTAAGCAAGCACAGGGATTAAGCCCCAGCCATCCAACTGTAGGAGAATTCATAAGTTTGTCCCAAGAAGCAATTGCAAAAGGTGAAAGCATGGAAGGGTTTAACGGTTTTGTAAAAAGTGAGGAGTCATCAAATGTTTTATTGATTGTATTTGGCGGTATATCCTTGTCTAGCTTTATGTCAGCAGGATTCTTAGCAATTTTGCCGCTTTTTGCCAAAAGACAGCCTGATTTATCAAAAGGTTGATTACCTTTTTTGTATTTGCTTCCAGAGCCAAATGCCCAAAAGTATAAGATCAATTAAAAGAACAAGAAAAAGTAGCGACCCAAAACCCCATCCGCCACCCCAGCTCATCATTCCGTCATATCCCCATTGACCCATCATGCCTTTTCACCTCCCTTAATTTTTGTTGTGCCATCATCATTATCTTGAATATCATACCCCAGTTTTTTAATTTTGTTTCTTAGCTGATCTGACAAATGGTATCGTTTTTTCTTTCGCAATTCTTCCCGCTCCCTCACCAACGCTATAACTTCCTGTGGTACCCGTGGTACTCGTGATACTCGTGGTACCCTTAGGTTCAGTCCCAGTACCTCATCCATCTTAAAAAGGCTCTCAGCTTTTGCATGTGTTGGATAATCTGACTTGATTAAATCCCAAACTATCGAAAGGGCCTCGGGCATGTTTAAATCATTATTTATTGCATCTAAGAACTTTTGCTCATATTCTGCACAACCAATCCGAGGTTCGTCCCAAGTTGAAACCTCCTCATATAATCTATTAAGCGCGGTCTTTGCTCCTTCCAAAGCTTCCCAAGTAAAATTCATCTTCTGCCGATAATGAGTCATCATCGAAAGATAACGAAAAGTAAGGGGGTGAAAATCTCGCTTTTCCAAATCCGAGATCGTGTATACATTTCCTTTTGAACGCGACATCTTCTGATTATCGACTAGAAGATATCCGCCATGTAACCAGTATCGAACAAATTTTTGATCGGTTGCTCCCTCGCTTTGCGCAATCTCGTCTTCGTGATGAGGAAAAATAAGATCCTCCCCGCCGGTATGAATATCTATCGTTTTCCCAAGGTATTTCATCGACATTGCCGAACATTCAATATGCCATCCCGGAAATCCTCCGCCAGCTGGCGGACCCCAGGGACTATCCCATTTCATAAGCCGATCTTTTTCTGCCTTTTTCCACAAAGCAAAATCTGCGCTGTCTTTTTTATCGGTTTCTAAAGACACCCGAACTGC
>JACPTT010000059.1 GCA_016192645.1 Candidatus Levyibacteriota bacterium
AGTTATTGGGCTTTTGACCGGAAAAATCATTGCGCTGGGAATAATTGGCGGCGTATTTGTAATTGAGATTGGATCCTCGCTAATTCAAATACTGGGAAAAAAGTTCTTACGGAAAAAAATTTTTCCTGTGGCGCCTTTCCACCTTTATTTGCTAAAAAGAGGTTGGGAAGAGCCGAAAATTGTTATGCGGGCATGGCTATTTGGGTTTTTCTTTGCGGTTTTGGGTCTTTATCTCGCCTTCATTAGATAACAGATGAAAAGAATAGATGTTCTTCTCCTTTTGGTAGTTATTTTTCTTACTTTTTTTGGGCTTCTCATGATTTACAATGCCTCTTCCTACGTGGCTTTTAGGGATTTCGGCGATAAATACTACTATATTAAAGAGCAGTCTCTCTGGATAGGTTTAGGGTTCTTAGGCCTTATCTTTTTTTCTTTTTTTAACTATCATAAATTTTATAATCTGGCCTTGCCTATACTGATTATCGCAATTTTGCTTTTGATTTTGGTATTTATTCCCGGTGTTGGGGCCTCAGCCTTGGGCGCCCGGCGCTGGATTGATTTTGGAGCATTTGTAATGCAGCCGGCAGAATTTGTTAAGCTTTCGCTGGCAATATATCTTGCCGCCTGGTTTTCCAAAAAAGAGAAGGGAAGGTTTTGGGCATTTTTGCTTCTTTTAGGATTTGTTGTTTTATTGGTTATGCTTCAGCCCGATATGGGAACAGCGGTAATTATTCTTTCTTTAGCGCTTATTGTCTATTTTTTGGAAGGGGCGAGCATTTTTCATTTTCTTTTGCTTCTACCGTTTGTTAGCCTTTTGGGTTTTCTTTTTATAAAGCTTGAGCCCTATAGAGCTGCTCGGCTTGCGGCCTTTTTAAATCCAACCCAATTCTTGGAAACCTCCTCATACCATACAAGACAAATCCTAATTGCTTTGGGAATGGGCGGATTAACCGGAGTGGGGCTGGGAAATTCTTTGCAGAAATATGCCTATTTGCCCGAAGGCACCACGGATTCGATTTTTGCGATTATAGCTGAGGAGGTCGGTTTTATTGGCGCCTTAATTCTTATTATTTTATTTATGCTTGTAGTTTGGAGGGGCTTTTTCATCGCAATAAAAACCCAAGATAAGTTTGGCAAACTCTTAGCGGGTGGAATTATTTCTTTTTTGGCTGTTCAGACATTTATTAATTTGGCAGCGCAAACAGTGCTAATCCCCTTAACCGGAGTCCCGCTTCCTTTTATCTCCTATGGTGGTTCTTCTTTGATTATTGATCTTTGTGCAGTGGGAATACTTCTGAATATTGCAAAGCAAAATCAGGTATAAAAATGAAGCTTGTTTTAACAGGTGGCCATTTATCGCCGCTTCTTTCGGTTATTGACGCCCTACCCACGGACGTTTCGGTCTTGGTGGTCGGAAGAAAATATCCGCTTGAAGGGGATAGCGCAGTTTCGTTGGAGTATCGGGCTCTTGCTAAGCAAAATATTCCTTTTCGTTCAATCGCGGCTTCAAGATTACAAAGAAAATGGACTCGGCACACGTTTGCTTCTCTTTTGAAATTTCCTTACGCTTTTTTTCAAGCTTTTCTAATTTTAAAGGAGTTCTCTCCCGATGCTGTTTTGTCGTTTGGCGGATACATCGGCCTGCCGGTTACTCTGGCTTCACTTTTACTTAGGATTCCCGTTGTAATTCACGAACAAACCCTAGGAGCCGGATTTTCCAATCGGATTGCCGCAATTTGGGCGCGAAAGGTGTGTATTTCTTGGGAGAGTTCCCGCAGGTTTTTTCCAAACTCAAAAACGGTCTTTACGGGAAACCCCATTAGAAAATTCAATCCGCCAGCTGGCGGATCAAAATTCAAAATTGAAGATAAGAACGAGAAGATTCCTCTTATTTATATTACGGGGGGAAGTGCCGGATCACACGCGATTAACCTGTTGGTTGAGGGTTGCCTTGAAAAACTTTTGCAAAAGTATAAAATAATTCATCAAACCGGAGATGCGCAAAAATACCGCGATTTTGAAAGGCTGCAAAAGTTGAAGGATACGTTTGGTAGAAAGCTAAAAGCGCGCTGCCATTTGACGAAATTTATCAACCCAGAGGAGGTAGGCTCAACTCTTTCACAGGCAACGCTAGTTGTTTCACGTAGCGGCATTAATACCATAACCGAACTTTTGTTTTTTGGTAAGCCTTCGCTTTTGATTCCTCTTTCTTTTTCCCAAGATAATGAACAGCTAAAAAATGCCAGCTTTTTAAAAGAAGCAGGTCTTGCCGAAGTTGCTCCGCAGGATAGTCTTAGCTCAGTTGCTTTATATGAACTTATTATTGCGATGATAAAAA
>JACPTT010000057.1 GCA_016192645.1 Candidatus Levyibacteriota bacterium
AACTAAGCTGAGTATTTCTGATATAGAAATTGATAGTTGACACAATAGATTTAGTGGCCTATGATTTTTCCGGCACTAGATATAGTGCTTGAACCTTAAAAATAATTACGCTTGGGTTGGCACGATCCCGCTGAGCGGGATGGCCTCCCCGCGCGTTTATTTAATTATTGGTATTTATTTGAAATTGGTAGTATTGGCAGTATTCTTGTATGAAGTGTCCTTATTGCGCAAGCACGGAAACAGAGGTTATTGAAACGCGAGACAGCGAGGATTTGGAAACAATTCGAAGAAGAAGGGCGTGTCTTAAGTGCGAAAAGCGGTTCACAACATATGAGCGCATTGAAACGATTAATCTAACGGTTATTAAAAAAGACGGAAAAAGAGAGCAGTTTGACAGAGATAAACTCAAAAGCGGGATTTTGAAAGCATGCGAAAAGACACGGGTGCCGGTTGAAAAAATTGAAAAGATAGTTTCAGAAGTCGAACGAGAACTAAGAGGCGCTGAATCGGTTGAAGTAGAAAGTAAAAAAATCGGACAGATGGTGGCAAACAAACTCAAAAAAATTGATAAGGTTGCCTATATTCGCTTTTCAAGCGTCTTTAGAAGATTTGTTGATGTTGAGGATTTTGAAAAAGAAGTGAAACGACTCATAAAATGAGGAGTTTCATCCTGAGTGGAGCGAAGGATCCCGTTTGAGATTCTTCCCCCGCTAAGCGGGGTCAGAATGACATTAGGAGAAGTATTATGCAGCTTGATGGGATAAGGCAAAAGGTGTTTTTAGACAGGTATTCTCTTAAAGACGAGAAGGGGAATTCTACTGAGCAAACACCCCAAGAAATGTGGAGAAGGGTTGCCAAAGGCATTGCCCAACAGGAGAAAAAGACCTTGCAAAAAAAATGGGAAGATAAATTTTATGCGGCAATGGAGGATTTTAAATTTGTTCCGGGAGGAAGAATCTTGTCCGGTGCCGGCACCGGCTATCAAGTAACCTACTTTAACTGCTTTGTTATTCCATCCCCCAAAGACTCGCGAGAAGGAATTTTGGAGTCTTTAAAGCAGTTGGTTGAAATTCAATCCCGCTCAGGAGGCGTTGGGCTTAATCTCTCCTCTCTTCGCCCCAAAGGCGCGCGGGTTAAAAAAGTAAATGGAACTTCTTCCGGTCCAGTTACTTGGGCTGGACTTTTTTCCTACGCCACCCACGATGTTGTCCAACAAGGCGGAACACGACGAGGTGCAACCATGCTTATGCTTTGGGACTGGCATCCGGATGTTGAGGAGTTTATCACCGTTAAGCAGGATCTTTCCAAAATAAACGGCGCTAATCTTTCTGTTTGTATTTCCGATAGTTTTATGGAGGCTTTGAAAAACAATGGGGATTGGGATTTGGTTTATCCGGATTTAGACGATCCCCGTTACGATGCAAAGTGGAATGGAGAACTTGAAGAATGGAAAAAGATTGGGGGAAAAATAAAAGTTTATAAAACAGTTAAGGCAAGGCATCTCTGGGATCTTATTTGCGAAGCTGCTTGGAGAAGTGCTGAGCCAGGACTTCATTTCTTGGAACGCAGCAATAAAAGAAGCAATACGGCATATTTTGAGCGTCTGGTTGCGACAAATCCATGCGGGGAGCAGCCTTTGGGGCCTTGGGCAGTTTGTAATTTGGGGGCAATGAATTTATCTGCATATGTAAAAGATGGAAGATTTGATTTTGAGAATTTTTCTAGGGATGTTGGGGTTGCTGTAAGGTTTATGGATAATGTTATTGATGCAACATACTATTTTTATCGGGAGAACGAAAAATGCTCCAAAGATATAAGGCGTATTGGTCTTGGTATTATGGGTCTTGCCGATGCATTAATTAAAATGAAGGTTCGCTATGGCTCTGAGGAATCATTGCCCCTTATTGGCAAAATTTTTCAAATTCTTCGCGACAATGCTTATGAGGCATCAGCAGATATTGCAAGAGAAAAAGGCTCGTTTGCAAAATTTAATAAAAAGAAGTATTTAGAGGGCTATCATATCCAGGCATTGCCAAAACGCCTGCAGGAAAAAATTGCAAAACAGGGCATTCGAAACGCTGTTCTTTTGACTATCGCTCCAACCGGCACAACCTCTCTTTTGGCCGGTGTTTCTTCAGGGGTTGAGCCGGTTTACGAGTTTGCTTTTGTCAGAAGGGATCGAACCGGAGAACATGTTCTTTACCATCCGTTGTTCGAAGAATGGAAAAAGGAACATCCTTCGGTAAACTCAGGACAAGCTCCAGAGAAACCAACTTATTTTGTTTCGGCAAATGATTTAACTCCGCTTGAGCATACGCGAGTCCAAGCGGTTGCCCAAGAATTTATTGATTCATCAATTTCCAAAACCGTTAATGCGCCAAATAATCACACCGTTGAGGATGTAAAAACGCTCTATCTGGCAGCCTACGAAATGGGATTAAAAGGCGTTACTTATATGAGAGATGGTTCAAGAGAAGGAGTGCTTTCAAGAGTTTTAGATCATAAAAAAGAGGAAACAAAAGCCGAAAAGCCGGTTCTTCCCCGTCCTTTTATGGTTGAGGGCGTAACTTATCAGAGCAAAACTCCGGTTGGAGAAGCTTTTGTGACGATTAATCATAACCAACATAAGGAGCCGTTTGAAGTATTTGTAACCATTGGAAAATCAGGCTCTGATGCCGCAGCTTTGGCAGAGGCATTGGGCAGGATGATTTCCTTAAATCTTCGTCTGGCGGGAGGACTGGCTCCGAGAGAACGGATTAAACAAATTATTGCGCAACTTATAGGAATTGGCGGAGCAAGAAGCGTTGGTTTTGGCGAGAATAAGGTTCGTTCTCTTCCTGATGCCGTTGCCAAAATACTGGCCCGGCATTACGGGTTTAGGGTAAACGGGTTGGTTGAAGAAAAACAAGGGCAAGCCCCAAACGGTCTTTTGAACGGAAGGGTTGAAAAT
>JACPTT010000058.1 GCA_016192645.1 Candidatus Levyibacteriota bacterium
CGAGATATTGACTTTGTATGTGATTTGCGCTTCTTTGTTTCTGGCTGTATTTTTTCCACTCATGATAGCCTGCGGAGTTTCATTCTGGCTTTCGTCGGCAAATTGCTTATAAGAGGAAGAATCGGAAAAACCGCTTGTACAATTGGTTCCATTGACATTGTCGCACCGATACCCAAAGCCATAGGTGAGGATGCTTGCCCAGACAGCCGAGCTGAGCTCGGTGCAGGAGCCGTTGTCGCAGGTTGTGTCGGGAATAAGCGCTTCGGAAGTTGAATCGCGAAGCGGGCTCGCCTCGCTGAAGCTTTGACGAAGCGGGTGGTTTTCAAAGGCCGTTACTGAATAGCCATGGGGAGATCTGCTTGAAACAGTGAGATTGCTGGTGCGAGTTATCGGATTGGTTGCTGAGAGGATGCCAAAGTCAATCAGGGTTTCGGAGATGCTGAACTTAAAGGCGGTGATGGAGTGGATATACTGAAATCCTGCTCTGACCTTATAATTTGCTCCGCTGTAAAGCCCGGGCGCGGTTTGGCCAACTGTTTGGTCCAGCCTGTAATCCTCTCCTTTTGATATGCCGGCGGCGGTGTTGAGGTTGCCCATCTGAAGAATAAAATTTTCGTTGGACATGGTTAGCGCCCGGACAGGGGCTGTAGCAAGAAGGAAGTAGAAGATAGTAAGTAGAAAAAAAATTTGAAATTTGAAATTTGAAATTTGAAATGAATTTTTAATATTTAAATTTAAAAATTTAGATTTCATTAAAAATTAAAAATTGTAAATTAAAAATTATGAATCTGGTTCCTTCTTGAGTTTTTCTGTTTCTTCCAAAATATCGTTGAGCTTTTCCACATCCTCGCTTTTTATGGCTTGTTTTTCGTTTTCAAGAACCCCTGCGACGTCTTTTTTGATTGCTTGACTCGTTTTTTCTATCTGTTCTACTTGCTTTTCTCCTTTTCGATATTCCCTGCCAAAGAAAAAGGCAAGAGGAGAAATAAGGGCAAGCGAACCAAGACGAAGAAAATTGCCCATAATATCGCCCGTCAGCGCCTCGGCCAAAAAGACAAGAATGGCGCCCAAGATAAAGATAAAAACAGTGGCTGGCTCAAAGACAAAAGCAATGCCAAAGCCCAAAAAATAAAGGAGGAAAAAAAGCGGGGAGGAAAGCCCGCCGGTTGAGAAGATAAAAAGCAAAATAAGAGTATTAAGGGTAAAAATGCTCAGGAAGTCTCTTTTGCTAATCACATTGGCGAGGTTAAATTCCTTCCTTCTGGCAGAAAGAAGAAGGAAAAGAAAAATTAAAAATCCAAGCGCTTGAATGGTGTAGTCGGACAAAGGAGTTTTTTGCCAAACAAAGACAAAGACAAAGGAGAGTAGCAACAAGAGTGATTGTCTAAGGAAAAGCATAGCTTAATCGTAGTGGATTTTTCTAAAAAACGCAATTCGCTAAAGATGTTGTATAATGGGTTTATGAAATACAATCCGTCCGAGATCGAGGCAAAGTGGCAGAAGAAATGGGAGGAGGAAGGATCTTATTGGGCTTTGGATTTTGATAAGAGACCTAAGTTTTACCTTCTGATTGAATTTCCCTATCCTTCTGGCGCTGGTCTTCATGTCGGTCATGTTCGATCCTGGTCAGCCATGGATGCATATGGCAGAAAAAAGCGAATGGAAGGATATAATGTTTTGTATCCCATCGGCTGGGATGCTTTCGGTTTGCCTGCCGAAAACTATGCCATTAAAATGGGAGTTCATCCCTCAAAGATTGTGCCACAAAACATCGCGCGGTTTAAAAAACAATGTAAATCCTTAGGTTTATCATTTGATTGGAGTCGCGAGATTAATACGACCGACCCCAAGTATTACAAATGGACGCAATGGATTTTTTTAAAGTTCTTTGAAAAAGGCCTTGCTTACCGGGCAGATGTGCCGGTTAACTGGTGTCCAGTTTGCAAAACCAACCTCGCGGATGAGGAAGTTTTAGCAGACGGGGCTCATGAGCGTTGTGGGCAAAAAACTCAAAAAAGAATGCAAAAACAGTGGCTTTTAAAAATAACTGCTTATGCCGACCGTTTACTTGAAGATTTAGAAACGGTTGATTACTCGTCTAAGATTGCTACGCAGCAGGTTAATTGGATTGGCAGGAAAGAAGGAATTAATATTCTCTATGAAATTGAGGGAAGAAGTGAAAAGATTGTTTGTTTTACTACCCGTCCGGACACGAATTTTGGGGCAACTTTTGTGGTTCTTGCTCCTGAACACCCATTTGTCGCTTCGCTCTTAAATTCGAAACTAAAGAAAATGAAGGCTTATGTTGAGAAAGCAAAAAAGAAATCGGCAATAGAGCGAATTGCAGAAGGAAGAAAAAAAACAGGAGTCTTTACGGGACTATATTGCATAAACCAGCTCAACAACTACAAAATGCCTCTTTTTATATCAGATTTTGTTTTGATGGAGTTTGGAACCGGGGCTGTAGTTGGGGTGCCAGGGCATGATAAAAGGGATTTTGAATTTGCGAAAAAGTTTAACCTTCCAATTCCTCGGGTGGTTGTTGGAAAAGACGGCGACACATCCGAAATTACGCAAAAGGAGCAGGTTCAAGAAGAAAAAGGAACAATGATTAACTCGGATTTTCTAAATGGTCTTGATATTTCTGAGGCAACTAAAAGGATAATGGATTATCTGGAGGAAAAAGGTTGGGGAAAAAGAACCGTTACTTACCATATGCGGGATTGGGTTTTCAGTCGGCAGCACTATTGGGGAGAGCCGATCCCAATTATTCATTGCAATCAGCCAACTGGCGGATGCGGGGCAGTTCCTGTTCCAGAAAAAAAGCTACCGGTTGAGCTTCCATATTTAGAAAAATATCAGCCTTCTGGTACAGGAGAATCGCCGCTGGCTCTAGCTTTGGATTGGGTAGATGTTAAATGCCCAAAATGCGGCGGTCGTGCTCGGCGGGAAACCGACACCATGCCAAACTGGGCGGGTTCAAACTGGTATTACGTGCGCTATTTAGATCCTCATAACGACAAAACCCTTGCCGATAAAAAGAAAATGGATTATTGGTTGCCGGTCGATCTTTATCAGGGCGGTTTTGAACACACAACCCTTCATCTTTTATATTCAAGATTTGTTTATAAGTTTTTATATGATGTTGGAGCAGTACCTAATCCTGAGCCCTATGCTAAAAGACGTTCTCACGGAATAGTTTTAGGACCAGACGGCAGGAAAATGAGTAAGTCGTTTGATAACGTAGTCAACCCAGAGGATGTTGTTGGTAAATTTGGCGCAGATACGTTGAGGGTTTACGAGATGTTTATGGGGCCATTTGATCAAACAATTGCCTGGAGCGAGGAGGGAGTTGAGGGATGTTTTCGTTTTCTAAAGAGAGTTTGGCGGCTTTCTTTAACAAAGGTTACGCAAGAAAAAACCCCTTTAAGTCTTCTTGCAAAGCTAAATCGAACAATTAAAAAGGTTGGGCAGGACATAGAGAGTTTAAAGTTCAATACCGCCGTAGCGTCAATGATGGAATTTACGAACGAATGGCAAAGCAATAAAAAAGGTTTAAATAAAGCAGATTTGAAAAACTTCTTGCTGACACTTGCTCCTTTTGCGCCGCACATGACGGAAGAGCTGTGGCAACAGATTAGAAGATTTGAAGTGCGAGGTGAGAAGTTGGAGCTTGATTCCTTGAATTCTAGAAATCGAGACATCAGGAGGTCAAATTTTCAAGATCAAGACAATCCCATTTCTCACTTCAAAGATTCGGTATTTGAATCTATTCATCTCCAACCCTGGCCAGTCTATGATCCGAAGTTTTTGCAAGAAGAAGAGGCAATGATTGTGATTCAGGTGAATGGCAAGGTGAGAGACGGTATCAAAATTAAAAGTGAAAAATTAAAAATTAAAAATGAAATAGAAAAAATGGCAAAAAAGAGCGAAAGGGTTCGGAAGTATTTAGAGGGGAAGAAGGTTAAGCAAGTTGTTTATGTGGAGGGGAAGATCATGAACTTTGTTACAGAACAATGATGGTTCCATTGTCGCATTGTTCAATTGTTGGTTAAGCGTTTAACAATCGAACAATTGAGCCATAGAACAATTTTAATTACATGGATCTTAGTCAATCCTTCGAGGCTTATAAGCCCTTTCTAAAGCAATACTGGCTTCCGATAGCTCTTGCATTATTTGGTTTGATATTCTTAAGTTATGGTCTGATAGCTTTATTTGGCGGTTCTTCTTCCTCAACCGAGGTTGTTTTTGAATCAGGAGCGCCTGCCTCAGAAAGCGCTCGGCTCAAAGAGATAATTATTGATGTTTCGGGAGCGGTTGTTAAACCCGGGGTTTATCATCTCAATTTTGACTCTCGGGTTCAGGATGCGCTTGTTGCAGCGGGCGGGTTGGCAGGTTCAGCCGACAGAAATTGGGTGGAAAAGAATTTGAATTTGGCGGCAAAGCTTCGGGATGGAGGAAAGATTTATATTCCACACGAAGGAGAATCAAGAATCATGAATCAAGAATCAGGGAGTACGCTGGGCGCAGGGACTGGGGTTACCTCAGGACTAATTAACATTAATACTGCTAGCGAGAGCGAATTGGATACTCTGCCCGGAATTGGGCCGGTGACAGCTCAAAAGATTATAAACGGAAGGCCGTATGAGACAATCGAAGACCTTCTCAATCGAAAAATTGTGGGGAGTAAGGTTTTTGAGCAGATAAAGGAGAAGATAACAGTGTATTAGATTGCTCAATTGTTTGATTGTTCGATTGTTAACAATAGAGCAATGTAACAATGAAACAATTTTCTGCAATTTTTCTGTTTCTCATATTACTTCTCCTTCGCTTCTTTTTATTCTACCAAAACCAGCCTCAATATCAAGATGGGCAACAGCTTGAGTTTGAGATAACGCTTCTTTCAGAGCCGCAAACCGTTGGCAGTCTACAAAGAGTGATTGCTAATTTAGAGAATGGGGAGAGAATTTTTATCACCACTGCTCAATTTCCAGAATTTCATTATGGTCAAACGCTGCGCTTTTCTGGCGATCTAAAGAAGAGATTGCTAACGAACGAAAAGGTTATTTTGACAATGTTTTTCCCCAATGCGAAACCTGTAGAAACCCCGCTTAAATCGGGGTTGGCACTCACATCTTTTATTCGCCAAAAAGTGATTTTACTTTTTGAAAAAACCCTTCCGCCAAACTCATCCGGTCTTCTTTTGGGAGTTGTTTTTGGTATTAGAGAAGGCATGGACAAGACTTTTTCGAATGATCTTAGATTATCGGGCGTTTTGCATGTGGTAGCAGCTTCGGGAATGAATGTGACAATGGTTGGTGGATTCTTGAGTTCTCTTTTTGGGTCGATTTTACGGCGTCAAATAGCTCTTGTATTTAGTATTTTTGGAATTTTATTCTATGCCTTGCTGGCCGGGTTTGAACCCTCAATTATGCGAGCCTCAATTATGGGTATTTTTGCCTTTTCAGCTCAGATTTTGGGCAGGCAGAACTTGGCCACATATGCCTTGTTCTTAGCTGGCTATTTAATGCTTCTTTTCTCACCATCGCTTATTTTTGATGTTGGGTTTCAGCTTTCTTTTTTGGCTACCCTTGGGCTTTTGCATATAAAACCGCTTCTTTTCAAAAAATTAGTTATTGGCGATGATTTGACAACAACTATCTCGGCTCAAGCGGTAACTTTGCCTATTCTTCTCTCAAATTTCGGCAGTTATTCGCTCTGGTCGGTAATCGTCAATGGCTTAGTCCTTTGGACAATTCCGATTTTGATGATTTTAGGCGGGGTAGGAGCAATGTTTGGATTACTGATTGAACCGTTAGGACAGCTTATTTTGTATCTTGCCCTGCCTTTTCTCTTGTTTTTTGAGATGATTGTTCATGCTTCTTCAAAATGGGGTGGGGTAGTGGCGCTTGAGAGTTTTCCCTGGCAGATTGCAGTTGGGTATTATGGCCTGCTCTTGGCAACAATAGTCTTCTTTGGGAAGAAGAAAAAATAGGACATATTGCATCAAACAAGATCTTTTTTTGTGAAAAATCCGTGGAAAATCGCATTTATAATTTCTCTAGCCCTTTTTTCTTTAGGCGGAATCTTTTTCTATCAGCAAGCTCGGTTAAACGACGGTAAGCTTCATGTTGTTTTTTGCAATGTTGGGCAGGGAGATGCAATTTTTATCCGCACCCCCAAAGGTTTGGATATCCTTGTGGATGGGGGACCCGAGCTCAGCTCGGTTCTCTCTTGCCTCTCAAACCACATGCCGTTTTGGGATCGGACAATCGAGGTTGTGGCCTTAACTCACCCTCATGCCGATCACTTAGTGGGGCTTATTTCGGTTCTAAAACGTTATAAAGTAGGGTCATTTATTACAGAAAAACTTGAGAATAAGACGCAGAGCTTCCGGGAACTTATGAAGATCGTTGAAGATAAGAAGATTAGCGTTCGGTATGGATTTGCAGGAGATAGACTGATAACAAAGGACGGAGTAGTTTTTCAGGTCCTGTCTCCTTCTGAAGAATTTTTGCAAAGAACAAGTCCAAGCGGAGTAATCGGGGAGAGCGGAGAGTTTGCCTCGCTTATTTTGCTTGTTTCGTATGGGGAGTTTGATATTCTCTTAACCGGCGACAGCCAGATTACCGGACTTGAAGAAGCATTAGGGGTTCAACCCCTATCGCAGCTTGAGGTTTTTCAAGTCGCCCACCACGGCTCAAAAACCGGTCTCAGCGAGGAAGTTCTTAGTGAGGTCCGACCTCGTTTGGCAGTAATTTCGGTTGGAAAAAACAACAAATACGGCCATCCGCATAAAGAAGTAATTGAGATATTAAGAGATAAAGATATTAAGATATTAAGAACGGATTTGGATGGGGAAGTAGAGATTATTTCGGATGGGAAGGGGTGGGGGCTAGTAGATCATTGAAAGCCCTTAGTTCACCACTGTGTGGAGGGTTGGGGAGAGGGGGATTGGTTCATCAGAAACTGTGTGTTCGGCGGGAGCAATGCTTTGATGTTCAGAAATGGGCTCGCCTCGCGAAGCCACGCCAAGGGCGGGCGAAGCGGGCAGAGTGAAGGAGACGGTTGTGCCGCGGTCAACTTCCGATTTAAGCCAAATCGCGCCTCCATGTGCTTCTACGATACCCTTTGATATATAAAGCCCGAGTCCGGTGCTGCCCTCTTCCTTATGAGCAATTTGGGAGAATTTGGAAAAAAGTTCTCCCTGTTTTTCTTTGGGAATGCCGACTCCGGTATCGGAGACGGAGACTGTGATAAGAGTATCACGGGTATCAAGGGTACCACGGATATCACGGGTTTCTCCTTGTGGTACTTGTGATACTTTTACGGTTATCCTTCCTCCCTCCGGAGTAAACTTGAGGCTGTTTGAAAGCAGATTATTAAGCACTTGGCCGATGCGAACAGCATCAATTCCGGTATTTGGCAAATCTTCATCAATCTTTCCAATTAATTCAACCCCTTTTGTTTTTGCCAAAGGCATAAAGCTTTCAACTTTTTCGGCAATCAGTTCTTTGAGATCAGTTGAACTTTTTTGAATCGTGAACTTGCCTGCCTCAAGCTTTGCCGCATCCAAAAGAGAGGAGACTTGCTCAAGCAGTTTTTTTGACTGGTCGTGAATAATCGCAAGCAGTTTTGCTTGATCTGTTGCATTTTCAGGCTCCATTAGAAGTTCCGAAGCGCCCTTTATCGAGGTTAAAGGAGCCCGCAGTTCATGCACAACCATATTGGTGAATTCTTCTTTAAGCTGTGCCAGCCGTTTTTCAAGACTAATGTCATGTAAAAGTACCGATGCCCCAATCACCTTATCGGCTGTTGTATCAATAACGGGCGTTATGAAAAGCTGAACAGTTCGGTCTTTAAGAGCTACTTCTTTTTCGCTAATTTCTTTTCTTTGCGAGATCACCTCGGCAATTTTGGCGCTGATATTATAGCTTCCCGAGAGAGCCGAAAGAACATCAAGAGTGGTTGGCTCTCCTTTTTCAATCCCAAGAAAGGTTTTTGTCGCCTGATTTATAATCAAGAGTTGACTGTTAACGTCAACCATAAAAACTCCATCGGCAAGGCTTTGGATTGCCCCCATAAGCTTTCCCTTTTCGGTTGTTAATACCTGCGAGAGCTTGGAAAGAGCAGAGGCGGCCTGACTTGTTATCTGATAGAGAATCGTCATTTCGCTCTCTTTATATAAGCCGGGTGTTTGCGAGGAGATATTAATAAGTCCAACGACCTTATCGTTGACAATAAGCGGAATATGGAAAAATGAGGCCGGAGGAAGGGTATTTTGGTCATCCAAAACGACTCCCGAGATGCTTTCATCAACAGGTAGAGTTGGGGGTTTTTCAAGGATTGCCGAGAGAGAAGCAAGCATAGCTTTTTTTACCTGTTCGATAAAGACGCGGCTGACTTTTTCTTCAACATAGGCTTTAAAAACCAACCTTTCGTCTTTAATAAGAAGCGAGGAGGCGGTTGAGTAGGCAAAGAAGTTGCGAAGACTACCGGTTATTACATCAATGATTTTTTCAACATCCAGTTCGTAGCCGATTCGGTCTTGAATTTCGCGCAAGATTTCGGTTTCGTAAAGCTTTTGTTCTTGGCTTTGTTCGTGCTCTTTAAGAAGTTTCCTTGTCTTTTCTTCTCTGAAGGAGAGAAGAATAGCAGTCGAACCGAAGATTAGAGTAGCAAGAAGAAAGATAATGAGGGAGAGATTTTCCATTTATCATTTTGTCATTCGCTCATTTAGTCAGAGATTCCAGTTTGTCTCCGGTATTTTTACTCCCAATGACAATAATATAGGTTCCGGCCACAAAAAGGAGCTCTTTGAGGATTAAAACAGCGGCAAAAAATGCTCCGCTTGAAAGAGCAAGATAGGAGTTGAGTGCATCCAAAACAATGCCTCCGGCAATAAGAAGGACTCCGGTTGAAATTGATTTAAAGCCCGAAGCAAGAATGCCGGTGCCGAATTTTTTGGTCACAGAAGCCATAATAACCCCGGCCGCAATTGCCGCAAACGCCGAGGCAAAAGAACCGGCCTGAATAATAATAGTTAAAAGTTTTTCTGTATCAAACATATAGAAATATCAAAAATTAAAAATCAAATAGCAAAAATCTAGGTTTCTGGCTGTGATACTGGATTGTTTGGCAACGAGCTAGTATTAGTAGATTGTATTGGCGGTGGTGTTGGAGGTGGGTTCTGGGGTACTGCTGCGGGGGGTTGAGGCGCAGTTGGTTGTTGGGTCATTTCTTTGGCCGCTAAACCCGGATAGTTTGCCAAAAGCGGCTCCATTGTTTTTTTGACAATAAGTCCTGAAAGCTCCATAAACTGCTCGATTAATTTTTGAGTGACTTCCTTGGGATCGCCGGAAATCTGGGTAACCGTGCCGTCATCGGCAACAGTTAAGCCCGCTACATTTCTTGCTTTTGCCAAAGTGATATCGGGACCAAGAACGATTATCTGTTTTTTGATAACTTCTGTTAGTAATTGCTTGTGGTCTCCGTCTGTTTTTGGCTCCATAATAATATCAAAAATTAAATATTAAAAATCAAAGATTTTAAGGCGTGAATTGCGAACTCTCAGTTTTTGTTTGTGTTCCCTTCAGTATTACAGCAACCTTATTTACCAAATCTTCCGGCTCGATTTGATACTTCAAGATATATTCGGCTGCGCCTTGATTCATGGCTTCTTGGATAAGCTCGTTCTGGCCAAAATTAGAAAGCAGAACTACCGGAATGCTTTGTGTTTGCGGATCTTCCTTGAGTTTTTTTAATGCCTCGTTTCCTTTTATATCAGGCAAAATTTGATCGAACAAAATAAGGTTTGGATTCTCGGTTTTTGCCTTCGAAAGACCATCTTCTCCGGTTGCAGCAGTAACAACCTCAAAACCAGCCTTTTTTAGAGCCGTTGAAAAGACAACGGAGAGATCCTGATCGTCATCAACAAGAAGAATCTTTGCCATAATTCTACGCTAGCAGGTAAGGTGCGGGGTTGTCAAGTCCCGATTAAATCGGGGCGCAGACCCTCCTAAAATCGCAGCATGAGCCACGCTACGAATAGTAGGTAAGGCGAATGCTAAGATTAGGATGGGTCAAGTCCCAAGCATGATAACTTTAGCGTCTTGACAAGACGGGCTTTTCGAGATATATATGGGATACGACAGAGAGAATATCTGGTCAGAATGGGCAGGAAAGCGGAGGTTCCCATAGTGTTTCCTACATGATAATTGATGGGAGGTATTATAGAGTGAGAGATGCAGACAGCTTGGGAAGAGATGACCTCGCTAGGTTGCCGGATTATTTAAACCTTGGCGATAGCCCCCTTGCGAGTTTAAGCCGCGCCGTTCCTACTCGTGGTAGACGCATTAAACCACAGACAACTGCAGAATAACTTTCCTACCTCTCATTGTTTTATAGCAAATTTTTGCTATAGCAATAAAATGATGAAAAAGAAGGGGGGGGTTAAATCATCCTTGTCAATAGAGAAGGTTTGGGGTAAGATTACAGTATGACAGCTTACGAACAAATTCTTTCTCAGCTAAAATCAATTATCAAAGACCTTACCGCTTGCGATATTGTTCCCCATCTTGAATATCCGGCTGATCCGGCGCATGGAGATTATGCGTCGAATGTGGCGATGGCGATGTTTCAAAAAGTATCAAGGGTATCACAAGTATCACGAGCATCACGGGAATGGAAAAGTCCGATGGAGGTGGCGCAAGAGATAGCAAAGAGATTAGAAGTTAGTAGTCAGTTAGAAGTTATTGATCGGGTCGAGGCTGTACCGCCGGGTTTTATTAACTTCTGGCTCTCAAAAGACTATCTTATCAGTCAACTTCAAGAAGTGCTAGAGGAGGGAGAAAAGTTTGGTACGACAATCAATTCGGAACTTTCGGGCAAAAAAAACATGGTCGAGTTTGCCGATCCTAACCCTTTTAAAGAATTCCACATAGGACATCTTCGAAATATCAGTCTTGGGGAATCTCTTTCGCGCTTATTGGAAGCGCAAGGCGCAAAAGTTTTTAGAGCCAATTATCAGGGAGATGTTGGTATGCATGTGGCAAAAGCCCTTTACGGAATTCAGAGTTCAGAATTCAGAGTTCAGAATGAGGATTTGTCTCTTGCCGAAAAAATGAGGATTTTGGGAAGGGCGTATGCATTGGGCTCAAGAGCCTATGAAGAGGATGAGGGAGCTAAAAAGGAGATTCAAGATTTGAATATCAAAATATATAAAAATGACTCAGAAATTCGGGAAATTTGGGAAATAGGCAGGAAGTGGAGCCTTGATGCGTTCGAACAGATCTATAAACGTCTCGGTACAAAATACGACTACTACTACTTTGAAAGCCAAACGGCACCGGTTGGCAGACAACTCGTTTTAGATCATCTCGAAAATGGGGTTTTTGAGAGGCATGATGGGGCAGTTGTATTTAGAGGCGAGAAGTTTGGATTACATACCCGTGTTTTTGTGACCAAAGAAGACTATGCAACCTACGAAGCAAAGGATTTGGCCCTTGCGCAATTAAAATATAAAGATGTTGCCTATGATCGGTCAATTATCATTACCGCCCATGAACAGGCGCCCTATTTCTCGGTTATTCTAGTAGCTCTCAAGCTGATTGAGAGCGATCTTGCCGCAAAGACAGTTCATTACTCTTTTGGCTTTGTGAGTCTTAAGACTGGCAAAATGTCCTCAAGAAAAGGAGAGGTGATAACGGCACAGTGGCTTTTGGATGAGGCAAAGACAAGGATCAAAAAACAGTTCAAGGAGATTTCGGAGGAAACGGCGGAAAAAGTGGCTGTTGGGGCGGTAAAATATTCGCTGCTTAAGTTCTCGCCGGCTTCGGACATTGTGTTTTCTTTTGATGAGTCAATTTCGCTTGAGGGCAATTCCGGGCCATATCTTCAATACGCGTATGCAAGAACGCAGAGTATACTTGCAAAAGTCAAAAGTCAAAAGTCAAAAGTCAAAATTAGAGTTCAAAATTTAAAAGTTAAGCAATTAGAGCCTGAGGAAAGTGCTTTGCTGAGAAGAATCCATCTTTTTCCTGAGGTGGTGGGGGAGGCGGCTGAACAATTCGCACCAAATTTACTTTGCAATTATCTTTTTGAACTTGCACAGGCGTTCAATCTGTTCTATCAAAAACACAAGATCATCGATCCAACGGCCGGCTCAGGACGCGAAGTGCAAGCTCTTCGCGGTTTCCGTCTTGCTCTCACTGCTTCGGTTGGTCAGATTCTAAAAAACGGCCTCTATCTTTTGGGCATTGAATCACCTGAGAGAATGTAGATTTAGAAGTCTTGAAGTTAGATATTTTTGACGTTCTTGAACTTGACGCTCTTGAAATCTTGATATCTAGAATTCATAGATTCAAAGAATCAAGATCAAAAATCTCCCACCTCCCACTTCAAGAGTGCCGTTTCTTTGAAACTTCAAGAAGAAATGCTATAATGGGGTCTTATGACTTTCCAAAAGATAGTACTTCGGAATGGTTTACGCGTTTTGACTATCCCCATGCCTTCTTTTGAAAGCGTAACTGTGCTGGTGATGGTGGCAGCAGGGAGCCGCTATGAAACTCGCAAGACGAATGGCATTTCTCATTTCTTAGAACACATGGCATTTAAGGGAACAAAAAAGCGGCCTTCGGCACTTTTAATCTCAACTTTAATTGATGGAATTGGCGGAGAATTCAACGCTTTTACCGGCAAGGAAACAACCGGTTACTATATCAAATCATCTGCAAACCATATCGATTTATCTTTAGATTTGCTTTCCGATATGCTTTGCAAATCCCTTTTTATAGACTCGGAAATAAATAAGGAGAGAGGCGTTATTCTTGAAGAGATCAATCTATATGAAGATACGCCTGTTCGAAAGATTGGCGATATCTACGAGCGGCTTCTTTACGGCAACACGCCAATGGGATGGGATATAGCGGGAGAAAAAGAGGTTATTAAAAAAATTCAAAAACAAGATTTTCTTTCTTATCTGGCAAGTTTATACAGTGCTCATAACATAACCGTGGTTGTAGCCGGAGGCATTAATTCGGCAAAAACCAACGAGCAGGTTAGCAAATATTTCGGAAAAATGAAAAGGTTTGATATAAAAAGATATGCCGGTATCATTGAAAATCAGAAAAAGCCCACAGTTTTTATCAAGCACAAAAAGACCGAACAGGCTCATCTTGCTCTGGGCGTTCGGACCGTTTCTGTAAATCATAAAGACCGCTACGCATTGGCTGTTCTTTCGGCAATTTTAGGCGGAGGAATGTCGTCTCGGCTTTTTCATGAAGTTAGGGAGAAAAGAGGTCTTGCCTATTATGTAAGAAGTGCTTCCGATCATTACCAAGATTGCGGCAGTCTTGTTTCTTTAGCCGGTGTTGATCCCAAGCGAGTGGAAGAAGCAGTAAGAGTTATGGTTGATGAATACCGGAAAATCGCCCATCCAAAAAGCGAGGGAGACGGACATATCTCAAAAGAGGAGCTTAAAAAAGCAAAAGAATTTATAAAAGGACATTTGGTTTTGGAGCTTGAAGACTCACGCGCGGTTGCTTCTTTTTATGCTGCTCAGGAGCTTTTGGAAGAGGGGATTGACAATACGGAGGAGATTCTTGCTAAAATAGATAAGGTAACTATAGAAGAAGTTCAAAAAGTCGGAAGAAGATATTTTAAAAATCAGAATCTGAATCTTGCCCTAATCGGGGATTTTCCCGATGGACAAAAGTTTGAAAAGTTGCTAGAGTTATAGATAGTTGAGGATAGACGCTGGAGGCTAGAGGCTGGATCTTGAGGTCAGAATTTTGAAGCTAGTCTTTTCTAATCTCTAATTTCAAGTTTCAAATTCCAGATTCTAGTTTCTACTGTCTAGCATCAAATTTTGCTATGGAAAGAAGTGTAGTTTTAGTCAAACCGGATGGGCTCCAGCGGGGAGTAGTTGGAGAGGTTATTCATCGCTTCGAGCGAAAAGGATTGCGGCTTTCCGGAATCAAAATGATCTCACTCGATGATGCCTTGTTAGACGAGTGGTATGCCCATCACAAAGATAAATCTTTCTTTCCGAGTCTTAAAGAATACATGAAGACAGCGCCGGTTGTTGCCATGCTTTGGGAAGGAGTGGATGCGGTCTCAACTGTTCGAAAACTCATTGGAGTTACAAAAGCCCGCGAAGCAGAGGCAGGAACCGTAAGAGGCGATTTTGCCATGAGCCAGCAGTACAACCTTATTCACGCTTCAGAAAATAAAGAAATTGCGCAAAAAGAAGAAAAGCTCATGTTCTTACCCTCAGAAGTTTTCTCCTGGGAAAAAACCGACTACAAACACATCTATCTCAAAGAAGAGCTATTTTAATATTTGCTTTTTTCTTCACAGAGTGTTATACTTTGCTATCTTTATGGTTAGTTCAAAAGAAGCTTTAAGTAGAAGAGCTTTCCTCCTGGGAGGAGCTTCTTTCGGTTTATTAGGAGCGATCAGATCTCTCGCTTCCCCTAGAGGGACAGAAGCCGGCGGTGGATCAGAATGTGTGATTACGCCAGACGTTCGTCCTTTCATTATTGATTACGAAGGCAGAGAGGTAGAAATACCAACAGAAGTGTTTACCAAAGTAGTCCACAACCCTCAATTCGCCTTTGGTTTTGATTTAAACCGCGGTGATTACCTACGAGAGGTAAGAAGCAGGATAAATGAAGTTCGGGGATTCGCGGTAAAAGGAAGGCCAGAAATGCTTAATCGTTCACCCCTAGTTTTGCCCGAGGATGAACCACAAAACCAAATTCCTGTAGAGACTACTTTAGAAGATAGGCGTCTTCTTGTAAGGGCAAAAGATCCAGAAGGCTTTCCCGCGGGCAGCCAAATCTCAGTAATGCTACCTATTAGCCCAGATCCACGTTCCTTCTATGTGATGCGAACATTTACAGAAGGTGCCGAGACAGAAAAAAGGATGATAAAAACTCCTGCAATTGTAGGCGTTGTCTATCTCGAAAGAGGCGGTGCTGGTGATTTCTTTTGGAGTGGACGATTTACCGACTTGTATCCGCAGTTTCTAGGAGAGCCCGGAATTCAAGGAATGACCGTAGATCTACAAGAAGCGCGAGATGCGAGGGATCTCATAGGTTCCACGGTTGCTACTGTGGAGACAAACGAAAACGGTGTTTATGTCTTTGAGGGTGTAAATCCTGGGAGATATCGCGTAGGACCCCGTCTTTTTTCTGGGGTGGCGAGAACCCAGGGTAATCCAGAAGTAATTGTAAGTTCTGAAACGACACTTGCATCTGGCGTGATCGTTGGCATCAAACCAGAAGATCTACCAGATCATCTAAGGCCAAAAACTAACAGACTCTTTTTACCGCAGATTCCATAGTTCTTTTACTGGCTACAACTCCGTCTTTCACGAGACTGGAAGGCGGACCCTTTTTGTAATAACATTGTAATTACAAAAATAGTTGGAGGGGTTTAGGGAGGAATTTACGAACAGTTTTGCTCAATCCCCAATGGTCTCCTGCCCGAAAGAAGAAAAGCGCGATCTATACCAGAATAAAAATAATGTGCTGGTCGATAAGAAATGAGGTTGTGCCGCGGCCAACATAGGGAAAATTAAGAATTGGAAGATAATAGAGGAGCATCAGCAGTATTCCCGACAGGGCTGCCAGACGAACAAAAACTCCAAGAATTAAA
>JACPTT010000070.1 GCA_016192645.1 Candidatus Levyibacteriota bacterium
AAGGTTAATTCCGATTCGGGTTTTGGACGCGCGCTGGCGGATAAGATTTTGAAGTTTTTATCTTCCTTAATGTCGTAGACATAGACAGAGTCTTTTTTAATTGCTCGTTCCTGCGGGGTTGAGTTTGCGCCAATAAGCGGCGGTTTGATAATCAGCGGCAATTCGGCAGATTGGGATGCCTCATAGAGGATTTTTGTTTCATCCGGCGACCAGGCAATGATATTAAAATTATCCGCGATTAGCTTTTGCAGGTCTTTCTTTAGACCGCTGCGGCGCGATTTTTCTTTTTCTAATCTGTCATTCTCCCAGGTATTTTGGACAACAGGGAGGGTTGCGGTTATATCCTTGGGGTTTTCGTTAAAGCCGCTTGCTTTAAGAAGATAAGTGGTTTGGACTCCAAGTTTGGCAGAAACAGAAGCTATAAGTTCTTGACCGTCCGGCGACCAGAGAAGCCAAGCTTCGGAAAGCAGGTCAGAGGTGTCATCGGCAATTTGGGTTGAGGCGCTTTGCAGGGTTAAAATTGGCCGATTAGTCATGTCAAGAATATAAACTCCGTTTTTTCGCGCCGATTCAGAGGCAACGGCATGGGCAATGCGTGAGGCGGAGGGATCTAGAGTTGGGTTTTTTACTCCGCTTGCGGTTATGCCCTCAAGCTTTGGACTTACCGGAAAAAGCAGCGCCTCAGCCTTTGCGACAACCTCTTTTTGAATTTTTAATTTCTTTTCCCAAGGAAAATAGCCCTCTTTGACAATGCGAACAGTGTAATCTCCCGGAGAAAGGTTTACGGTGCTATCGGTGGCTGTTGTGAGGTGTCCGTTGATAAAGACCGAAGCTCCGTTGGGACTGCTTGTGGCAACCAAAAGACCGGTTCCGGAAAGTTCGGGTTTGCCTTGGCCAAAACCTAATCGGTAGCCTCTTCCATAGGCAACAACCAGCATTGTTCCGACAAAAAGAAACAACAAAATAGAAAGGGGGATCAAAAGCTCTTTTTTCATAAGCCTTATTATATGCGTTTAAAATAATACTTGCAAGCAAGAACGAAGGAGGATATAATGAGTTTTGTCAAAGCCAAGAGAAAATTTTGATAGAGAAAAGCAATGGTTTGATATATTTATGCTTTCAAAGAGAATCGGAATTGATTTAGGTACTGCCAATACCCTTGTTTATCTTGCCGGGGAGGGAATAATTCTTGATGAGCCCTCCGTTGTGGCCGTAACTGCCGAAGAAGATAGGGTAGTTGCGGTAGGACACGAGGCAAAAGAAATGCTGGGACGAACTCCGGGAAACATTGTGGCGCTTAGGCCTCTTCGGGATGGGGTAATTGCCAACTACACAATTACCGAGGCAATGCTTTCTTATTTTATTGATAAAGCTTGCGGAAAAGCCCGCTTTTTTAAGCCTGAGGTAATGGTTTGTATTCCCTCGGGCGTGACGCAGGTTGAACGGCGGGCAGTTTTGGACGCCACAATGGCGGCAGGGGCTAAGGTTGCTTATCTTATCGAAGAGCCGCTGGCTGCCGCAATCGGCGCAAAAGTCCCCATAGCTGCGGCTGCAGGGCACATGATTGTTGATATTGGCGGCGGTTCAACCGATGCGGCAGTTATTTCTCTGGGAGGGGTAGTTGTTCATAATTCGGTGAGGATTGCGGGTAACAAGATTGACGAGGCAATCGCCAATTATTCTAAAAAGAAATTTAATCTTCTTGTTGGCGAGCGAACAGCCGAGGAAATCAAAATTGGAATTGGAAACGCTTTAGCTTCGGATGAGGGGAAAGACAAAGAAGAAAAGGTTAAAAAGATGGAAATTAGAGGTCGCGACAGCGTTTCGGGATTACCGCGAACGATTGAGATTACCGAAGCCCAAGTAAGCGAGGCAATACGACCGGTTCTTTTGGAGATTGTTGCGGCTGTTAAAGGAGTTCTTGAGCAAACTCCGCCCGAACTCGCAAGTGATATTATCGATAAGGGGATTGTGATGACGGGCGGAACGGCTTTGTTGCGTAATTTAGACCGGCTAATGACTCAACTTACCGGGGTTCCTTGTCATGTTGCCGAGGATGCGCTTTTGTGTGTTGTTCGAGGAACCGGAGTGGCGCTTGATAATATAGAACTTTATAAAAGAAGCATCTCCAAGAAATAAAAGAAATAAATCCTATAAGAATTTTTCTCTTTCTGGAAAGTTTTAAGGAGAAGAAAAAAATAGTAAGAAACGTGCAAATGTATAGATTTATAGTAGTTAGATTATAATGACAAAAAGAATTGATGTTTTTTCAGGTTCACAGCCTTAAATTTTAGGAGCAGTTTTGAACACTTAAGGTACTCAATTTATGCAAACCTGAAGACTATAAGGAAAAGACGCAATTAGCTTATAGTAAGAAACGTATGTTGAAGAAAAAATTTTTGCTTGGGGTTGGCATCACAAGCGCAACAGAGGAAGAAATCCTAGAGTATATACTACAGAGTCTAAAAAAATCGGCTGAAAAGCACTATATTGTGACCCCTAACCCCGAAATTTTAGTCTATGCTAGCAAGCACAACGACTTTCAAACGATTTTGAATAATGCGCGATTAGCCCTTTGTGACGGCATTGGCGTATTTTGGGCGGGAAAATTTCTTGGCCGGAATTTTGAACAGCGTATAACGGGCGTTGATCTCTTAGAAAACCTCTGTAAAGCGGCATCAAAACAGCCTATAACGGTGGGATTTTTGGGGGGTAGGGATAAAATAGCAGAGAAAACAGCCGACTGCTTACAAAAAAAATACCCCAGACTTAAGGTAGTTTTCGCGGGGGAAGAATGGCCGGGGGGCGCTGAGGTCGCCCTTGCGGGTCCTGCCGCTCACTCCTCCCAAGGTGCTCGTGCTAGTCTCTCCTTCGGAACCGAACGCACTGCGCGCCTCGGGAGCCCTCCGCTCGCGTCACCCGCTACGGGCTCCTCGCGCCATAAAAACGCAACAATGGAACAATTTAGCAATGAAACAATTGATGTGCTTTTCGTTGCCTTTGGATTTCCAAAACAGGAAGAGTGGATGGCAAAAAATCTGCCTAAAATTCCTGTTCGAATCATGGTAGGAGTCGGCGGAGCATTTGATTATATAAGTGGTGTCATTCCTCGAGCGCCAAAATTAGTTCGAGACTTTGGTTTTGAGTGGCTTTATCGTTTATTTCGTCAGCCCTGGCGCCTCAAGCGCCAGTTTGCCCTTTTGGAATTTGTGGTTTTGGTTTTGAAAGAAAAAATGGGCAAAAAGCAAGATATGCTATAATAGCGCTTGATGAGAATCTTATTTCTCTACATGTTCCCTCTGTGGGGGAATGGTAGCGGTGCTTTTTTGCGTGAGCTCACCTCCGAGCTTGCTAAACGAGGTCACACGATTGCAATTGTAGCTCCTGACAAACGAAAACTTCCCGGCATCAAACATTATGTCGTTGCGCCGCCTCAAATAGGAGTTTTTGTCGGTCATCCCGAGCTTCCAAATGCCAAGAAATTCGAAGAGATGAGCGGAAAGGAGTTAGGAGAAATTTATCTCAGCTATTTAAAAACAACGGTTGGAGCGGTTGCGGACTTTAATCCCGAGATAATTCATGTTTTTCATACGGCATTTTTGCCCGGAATTGCTCGTATTATAAAAATCCTTTTCGGTATTAAGTTTATTATTACAACGCATGGGAGCGATTTGAACTATTTGAGTAAAGACAGACGTTTTATGGGACTTATTGCCGATGCAAATAGGGTGGCACGTTTTATAACGGCAAACAGCGAATTCACCAAGAAGTGGTATCTTGATATGTTTGGACATAATTTGAAACAGAAAAGTACTGTTATTATGGGTGGAGTTAATGTCGACAACTACAAAGAAGATCCCGAAGAAATAAAGCTTATTAATCAGAAATATAATCTTGCGGGTAAAAAGGTGGTGCTTTTTACCGGCAGGCTGACAAAAAATAAGGGCGTAATTTATTTGATAAAAGCCGCAAGCTACATCAAGGGGACAATTTTAATTATTGGGGATGGGCCCGAGAGGAGTAATCTTGAGAACGAGATTAAAGATAGAAAACTATCGAATGTAATAATGGCAGGCTATATTAATCCAAACGACGAAAGGCTGTTCCACGCTTTTTATGAAAGGGCAGATATTCATGTGTCTCCAAGTATCTGGGAAGAGCCATTTGGACTGTCAATTATCGAATCTATGGCTGCACCGCAAAGCGCTGTTGTTGCAACGAAAAAAGGAGGAGTCAGCTCCATCATAAAAGACGGATACAATGGCCTTTTAATACCGGCAAGAAATAGCAAAGCGCTAGCAGAGGCTGTCAACAGGCTTCTTGAGGATGAATTGCTTCGCAAAAAAATCGGAGAGAATGGATATAAAACAGTTATTGAAAAGTTTACCTGGGAAAAAATAGCGGACCAATTCGAAGCTATTTATAAAAAGTTTTCCTATTCTACTGCCGAGTATTTAGCCAGAGTGCGCGGAGTAAATCCCGATCTCTCAAACTTTATACGTTCTTTAAACAACTTTTCTACGAGAGTATGATAAACTATGTAGTATGGGGAAACTTCGTATTGCCTTCTTAGCGCCACTTAAACGGCCAATAAACTCTGCAACAACCGTTAGCCGCAACCGAATTATCGTCGATTTAGCAATAGGACTTGTTAAAAAAAGACACCATGCAACCATTTTTGGCACCGCAGATTCAAATCTTCCCGGCGTTGAATTTATACCCGTAATTTCTAAAGGCTTAAATTTTCTTGATCTTTCGGAAAATCCTTTTTATACGGAAACAGCTTATATAACTCACGCAATCAGAACTTTAGTTAAAAAACAAAGCGAATTTGATTTAATTCACAACCATATGTACCCGGAATTTTTGCCTCTTTTGGCGGCTTCTTCATTAGATATTCCACTGGTTACAACCATTCATGCCCAAATAACGCCGGAGCTAAAAATGGCTTTAGCCGACACTTATTCGGGAAGCTCTCTTGTCTGCATCTCAAAAAAAGCACAAGAGTTGCTGGGTCTGCCCTCGGTTGTTATTTACAACGGTATCGATACGGATTTTTTTGTGCCCAAAGACTCTGCTAAGAGGGATTATTTTCTTTTTGTAGGTAGATTGAGAAAAGCAAAAGATAAAGATGGTAAATTTCTTGACCCAAAGGGCGTTCAAAATGCAATTTTAGCCTGCAAAAAAACAGGCGAGAAACTCAAAATTGTGGGGAATGTGGAAGAGAAGGCCTTTTATGATAGGTTTGTTGCTCCACATTTATCATCAAAAATCGAATTTATTGGGCAAGCCTCAAAAGAACAAATGTTTAGCCGAGAAGAAATGCGAAGCCTTTACCAAGGAGCTCGCGCCCTTCCTTTCCCCATTAACTGGGAAGAGCCGTTTGGCTTGGTAATGATTGAAGCAATGGCATGTGGCACGCCGGTTATCGCCTTTAACCGCGGAAGTGTACCCGAAATAGTACGAGATGGTTTGACGGGTTACGTTATAGATTATAGCAGTGGCGTTGATGGTCTTGTTGAGGCAGTTAAAAAAATCAATTTGCTATCAGAAGAGGATTATCAGAGAATGAGAAAAGACTGTAGGGAAAGAGTAGAAGAGAATTTTTCAATTGAGAAGATGGTTGAGGTCTACGAAAAGCTGTACTATAAAATCTTAAGAAAGGAATAAGATGTCAGAAGTAGGTGAAACTCCAACAGAAGCGCTAGTTCAAACCCCAAGAACGCAAGAGGTAGAAAAAACCTCTCTTGATTCTATTCTTATTTTTGGTCAAGGGCCAGTTATTGATATTGCGACAAGAGAAAAAGCGCAAGTTGTTGGTACTCAAACAGGTTCAGAGGATATCAATCTATGGTCGGAAAGCCTGGCAAAAGCAGCCTCTGAACTTTATAAAAGGAAAGTAATGCGGCAAATTATCGTTATGGGCGGAAAAACAGGAGGGGAAATGTATAAATCCGAAGCGGATCTAATATCGGATTATCTTGAGAAATTCGGTGTTCCAAAGCAGGCAATAAAACGTGAGAATAGGTCAACTAACACGCTTGAGAATCTAGTGAATGTCCTCAATGATTATCTTGATAAAGACCAGAGTCATCACAAAGATATCGGAGTGCTTGGAGCAAACTATCATCTCCCTAGAATTCGTCTACTTATGCAGCTATTCCATATTCCTTATAAGGATGCATTTTCGGCAGAAGAAGTCGTTCGGTTCGTTGCGCGCGAAGGAGAAGAGTGGGATAACGCAACACTTCTTGAACTGGAGAGGCGTTTGGATATTGATGCTGCCGCCAAAAAACCTCATCCAAAACTTGCGCCCGGCTACTATCCACAAAAAAAAGGAACAGAACGAGAAGATATCCGTAAACGGGCACAAAACGAAGATGTATTCACTAGATATCTTCTTGAGATTCCAGAAAATTGGCTTGGGTATCTTGCCAGGCTTTCCAATAGAAACCGCATGCGAGAAATCCTTAAAGATCAAGATCAGGATGTACTTAAAGAAAAATTTCAGATAGATCTAAATGAGAGCGATGCGGAGATCGTAAAAAAGCTTTTGGCAATTACGCGGGATTGGCCCAAAGATATCGGGAGCTTGCGCGGACAGGACTACCCGGCTGATACAAGAATAAGGCTTGAAAAGATGATTGAAAAAAGAAGAATAATTTAATTGAGCTATCTATGAGAATTGGGCTTTTGCTCCCGTCTGTTTACATGGGGACCAAATATAAAAACAAGATTTTTGCTCCCAAAGAGCTGTTTTTAAATCTTGCAAACGGCTTAGTTGATAGGGGACATACGGTGTATGTCTATGCTGCGCCGGGAACAAAAACAAAAGCCCATCTTATTGAAGGCCACGCAGAGTTAATAGAGCATGACTTTATTAGTCCAAAATTTCGGGGTCTTGATCGGCTGACAAAGCTTAAAAATGCCCATACCGCAACCAAAATCGAATACGAAATTGATTTAAGTGTTAAAGCATACCAGCATGCGCGCGAAAAAAAACTTGATATTCTTCATGCTTACCACGATTTTATGGCGCATTACATGAATCGGCTGCTTGATATACCAACGGTATATACCATTCATGACCCAAGGCCACGGAGCGAGCATCTTGAACACTGGAGGTTTAAACATTTTAGTACCGACAACTATATTTTTATTAGTAACTCGCAGAAAAGAAGCTTTAGAAACCTCATTCGCTCAATCGGCGTTATCTATCACGGCGTAGATATCAAAAAGTTTTCTTTTGGTGAAATTGGGGGAACGCACCTGTCTTTTATTGGCCGCTATATTAAAGAAAAAGGAGTTGTTGAGGCAATTATGGCGGCAAAAACATTAGGAATTCCTCTTCGGATGGTAGGCGATGATGCCTATCGGGCATTGTCCTATTATCAGCAAAAGGTTTTGCCCCAACTTAAGAAAGGCAGCGTTGAAGACGCGACATTTCTTGGAGAAGGACATAGATCATTTTTTTTACGAGATTCAAAAGCTCTTTTATTCCCAATTCAATGGGAAGAACCATTTGGCATGGTTATGATTGAGGCAATGAGTTGCGGTACTCCCGTTGTTGCGTTTGATAGGGGTTCGGTTGAAGAAGTAGTTAAAGATGGAGTAACCGGTTTTGTAGTTCCTCCAAAAGAGGGAGTAGGAGGATTGGTGAGGGCGATAAAAAAGATTCAGGCAATGCCAAAGGAAGAATATATTAAGATGCGGCAGGCGTGCAGAAGGCATGTTGAGGAGAACTTCACAATAGAAAAAATGGTTGAAAACCATGAGCAAGTCTATGCTAAGATAAAAAGGAATGGCTGATTTTCAGTTTCTTCAAAACCCAATTTCGAAAAAATGGGTGATTTTGGCGCCTCGGCGATCAAAACGTCCCCACGCCGCTGAAGCTTCGCGGGGCGAGCCAGATGTGGCAAAGGGAGCCGAGCCTGTCTGTCCTTTTTGTCCGGGAAGAGAAAAAGACGAGCAAGAGGTATATCGGGTAGGAGGGCAAACGGGCGATAGCAATTGGCTGGTTCGTGTTCTTCCCAATAAATTTCCCTTTGCGCCAATCCATGAAGTAATTATCCACTCTCCCGACCATCACAAAAACTTTGGCGAACTTCCGCTTCACCAGGTTGAACTTATCATAAAAACTTACAGACAGCGCTATCTTACACATCAAGACAAAGGACAAGTTTACATTTTTCATAACAGAGGAGAGGCAGGAGGCGAGAGCCTGCCGCATCCGCATACCCAGCTTGCGGTTGTTCCTTCTAATGTTGTTATGGATATTCCAACGCTTGATCCTTCATCCTCTTTAGGAGTGGGACCGGGAAATGAAGAGCAGATACAGGCGCTCACCCCTCATCTTTATTTATTTTGTCCCAAAACTTCGCAGTGGCCCGATGAGGTTTGGATTGTACCAAAAGAGCGCGGGAGAACTTTTGGAGATGCCAAAGACGGCGAATTAGCCGATCTTTCTTATGCGGTTGCGCGACTAGTTCAAATCTTTGATCTTCGCCACGGTCACGAATTCCCTTTCAACTTTTATATTTATCCAGGTTTGGATTGGTATCTGCGACTTATGCCAAGAGTAAAAAGCTTGGGAGGTTTTGAAATAGGAACGGGGGTTTTTGTTAATACGCAGGACCCACAGGAAACAATTCAGTTCATCAAAGATCATTTTGAGAAGCCGGATGAGGAAAAAATCAGAAGCGAATATCAGGCGGAGTATGGGAGAACAGTCTAGTTGGAATTTTTGAAGTGGGAAGTGAGATATTTTCGATCTTGATTTCTAGAATTCTTGATATCAAGACTTCAAAGATTCAAAATCAAGGATTTCCCACCTCGCACATCAAGAATTCTAAGGTTTATTCCTGTTTTTGTTGGATTCCAAGGAGCCAAAGGACAGCTTCTTTTTTGTATCTTCGATCGCCTCGGGAATTAATTCTGATTGCCGGAAGTTTTCCGCGTTTGCCCCAGCGTTTAATAGTCAATGGTGAGACTCGAAGAATTTGCGCCACCTCGCGCACCGTTAAAAGATCTGGAAGGTTGTCTATTGATAGAGTTTGATTAATCATAGCCTTGGAAGTATAACAATTATAATCGTTATAACTATAATACGATAATAAAGTAACAGACTATAACAATATTTGTCAAGGGGCAAAACATCCAGAAGACTCAGAAAACTCAGTAAGTCAGCATATCAGAAAAATCGGAAAGCCAGAAATTCTGATTTCCTGATTTATCAGATACTCTGATTTTCCGATTCTCTGAGTATTCCGAGTTTTCCGAAAATTATTTTAGTTCCACAGTTGCTCCAGCCGCTGTTAATTTAGTTTTTGCTTCTTCCCCTGTCTTTTTATTCACCGCCGTCATTACTTCTTTTGGCGCACCGTCAACTAAATCTTTGGCTTCTTTAAGCCCCAGTGTCGGCACGAGTTCTCTAAGAGCTTTAATAACAGCAATTTTATTGGCGCCTGAATTTGCAAGAACAACATTAAAGACTGTTTGTTCTTCCTTTGCCTCGTCCGAAGCCGCATCAGCGGCGGAGGCGGGCTGTGCTCCTGTTGCTGGAGCAGCCATCATTGCTGCACTTACCCCAAACTTTTCCTCCAACGCCTTAACAAGATCGGAGAGCTCCAAAACAGACATTTCCTCAACCGCCTTCATTATTTGGTCTTTTGTAAGTTTTGCCATTTATATCACCCCCTTAATTAGAATATTTGAAGTGGGAAGTGAGAAGTTCTTGACTTTGATTTTCTTGATTTCTTGATATCAAGACGTCAAATACTCAAAATCAAAGACATCCCATTTCTCACTTCAAGAATTCTTTTTATCTTCTATAGTCTTCAGTGTTAGCACGAATCTTTGCATATTCCAATTCAGCGCTCTATGCAGCCCAAAAAGCGGCGCTTTCATTCCTATCACCAATTGGGTAAGCAAAACCTCACGAGAGGGAAGAGTAGATAAGCGGATAACCTCCGCCTCTGCTAGCAGTTTACCTTCAAAGATGCCAAATTTGATGATGGGGAGCTTTAGGGTTTTTATTGATTTAGCAAGCGCTTTGAGAGGCAAGAGTGGATCTTCGTAGGCAAAAAGCGTTGCCGTGGGCCCTTGTAAGCTGTCTACGGTCAACTGTCTACCGTCTACAGCTGGCTGTGGTCTGTAGTCTGTAGTCTGTAAAACTCTTGCGAGGAGTGTATTTTTTGTCACAACAAGTTCGGCGCCGACAGCCCTCAGGGCTTTTTTAAGTTCTTCAAGCTGTTTATGGGTCATGCCTTGGTAGTTGGCAAAAAACAAAGCCTTAGCCTTACCGACTTTCTCGGCAATCTCGGCAACAATCTTTTCCTTCTTGGCCCTCGAAGCCCCAATGCGGGGCGAAGTGGGCTCTGTTCCTTTACTCATAGTTAATAATATCGATTACCCTCCTTCGCTAAAGCTTCGGAAGGGTTATGCACTATATTATAGTTTTCTAAGGTGCATAAAAAAAGTGCTCCGAAGAGCACCCAATTCTGAATTCTATTGCTCCTCGGTAGTCCTTCGGCTGCGCTCAGGATTGATAATCCTTCGACTCGATTGCTTCGCAAGCCTCTTTCTATCTTGCTTATCGCAAGGGTCCACTTCTTAGGATAGATATAGTTTAGCAGAGAGACATTGTTGAGTCAAGGGCTTATTTTTTTATGGATTTATGGACTGGTAGTTGGAGCAGGTGTAGGCTCGGATGTAGTTGGAGCAGGTGTAGGCGTAGGTGCCGGTTCTGAACTTGTGGGCGTAGGAGAAGGAGTTGTTGTTCCGCCACTGGAAGTCGAGCCTGCGCCGTCCTGCATGCACCAGCTGCCATCCATACAATGGTAGCCTGTCGAACAAGAACAGCCGGCTGAACCGCCACCGGAGGTAGTGCCTCCGGAAGGGTAGGTTGAAGAAGATGGCCTGCATGAACAGGTTCCCGAGTCAAACCAGTCGGTGCCGGAACAAGGCTGCGGGGTACAGGTGCTGCTGCTGCTGCTGCTGGAGGAGGGATAGGTGTTGCCAGTGGGTCTGCAGGAGCATGTTGCCCAGTCAAACCATTGACCCGAACCGCAGCTTTGCTGGGTGCAGGAGCTGGTTGAAGGGTTCCAACCCGAAGTGTAGGAACCGCCCGTGCCACCGCTTGATCTGCAACTGCAACTTGAGTAGTCCAGCCAGTAACCCGAGCCGCAGCTTATGCCTTGACAGGAATTGCTGTACGAGGGACCGGAGCCACCGCCGCTATAAGTGCTGGAGCCTCGGCAAGAACAACTACCATAGTCCCAATATGCATTGGAACCACAGCCATTAGGAGGGGATTTACAAGAACCATAAGTATCAGTAGGACTTGTGCGAATACAGCCTCTGCCGTCCCAGTAATATCCGGGACCGCAACTGCTTTGGTTTAAGTTGGGAGAATAGGGTGACCCGCCCGGCACATAAGTCGATCCGTCAGCCATACACCAGCCCGCTTGACTGCCGTAAGGAGGCATCCAGTGATAGCCCGAAGGACATTGTCCGGGTCCGGATGGCGTGGGATTTCGATCTGAGCCCGGAACAGTTCCCGGAGGAGGGTTAGTTCTGTAGTCGGTAGGAGCCGGTCCCCAGTAGCTTGGAGGAGAATAAGGACCGGGATAGGCAGGATAACTGCCTGGATAGCCGTAGCTTACCGGAGGAACTCCGGGCGCCGTGTAGTAAGGGCTGTAGGGGGTATAGCCCGGACCGGTCGGCGCTCCATAAGAAGTTGGGGAGCTGTAGTTGCCGCTGTTTGACATACACCAGCCGCCCGAATCATACATCCAGTGGAATCCTTCAGAGCAGACTCCGGCGCTAGTTGGCTTAGGTCCTTGGCCATAGACTAAGGGCTTGCCGTCTTTATCGGTGGTAGGCCCTGTTTGATAGGCTGACGGATATGCTGCTGAACCGGGCCAGCCGGGGCGAAACTCGTCAACTATTGTTGCCCCGGGTCCTCTAAATCCGGCAAAAGAGGCAATAGGTATGGCGGCTCCGGGAGCCGGACACGGGGTATTGGCCGGGAAAGGAGGAGTGGGCAGGTAGCAGGGTCCTGCCTGCTCTCTTACCCCAAGGTTTACCGACAAAGCCGCAATGCGGGCAAACTCCAAAGGCAGAGCGGCATTGGGATTATTTCTTCTAAAGTCTTCCACCCGTCTTAG
>JACPTT010000003.1 GCA_016192645.1 Candidatus Levyibacteriota bacterium
CATCCTCAACTTTGAGTCGAGCTTGACGAACAACGGACAGCATCCATTCAAAGAAGGAAAGATGGTACTTTCCGGGTTTTTCAATTCGTTGCTCAACCGTTATTTCCTTAAACTCGGCCTGAAGAATTTTAGAACTTGCGGGTAGACGTTTGAGTTCGATAACAATTTCCTGAATTTTTGTTTCAATAACTCGGGTATTTTCTTGTGTAATTCTTCGTTCGCCGTAGAGAATATTTCTTCGGTAGTCAATGCCCGGTTCAATATCCGTTTTTTGAGGAGCTTTAGCTTCTTGTTTTTTGGCGATTGTTGCAAGGCTTAATTCCTCGCCTTCCTGTAGTTCGCCCGTTTGATGTTGAGATGGCTGTTTTTCGTAGTTGCCTCCCTCAAGCAATTGATTCCAAAGATCACTCACGCCGGCTTTTCCCACGTCATTAATAAACGATCGAGCGACCCCCGAGGGGATATCATTCCAATTCTCAATTGGATTCTGATCGACAAATTGTTTTTTACGCCTTTGTGCTTTTTTGTCTGCCATATGGGTCATACACTAGCACAAACTCTTTAAGAAATCAAGGGTTTTTTGCTGTCGCAATATGCTCGCCAAAAGATAGCGGTTTGCCGAAAGGTGTTTTTTCTCTTCCTCGGTCTTTACTTTTTGAATTGCCTCTTCGATTTCTTTTTCCTCAACAGTTACTTTTTCTACTTCGGCAATCTTTTGCAGCGCAAACTCAAGCTTGATGTCATTTTCTGCCTTTTTTTCATATTCGGCGCGAAGCGTTGCCGCGGTTCTGTTCGTCGAGGCTAAATACTGTTCAAGAGTATTAATTTTGCAATTGCCTCTTTGTAGCCGTCTAGCTTCACTTCGGGCATTTCGCAGGTAAGGGCAGTGAACTGCCAATTCTTCGACTCGCTTTGCTCGCTCAGGGTCGACGGATCTTCGATCCTGTCGACATGAACTTTAGGATTTATAATGGGTTTGAGATTATGCTGTTTTATCGCCTCAAGGTAGGCGCTTGGAAGAAGTTTTTTTAACACCTCTTCTTGAACTTCTTGCTTATCTAGCTTTTCCTCAACAAGTTTTTTTGGCGCTTTTCCTTTGCGAAAGCCCGCAAGTTTTGCGTTCTTTACTAGCTCCGAAACCACTTCTTCTTGCGTTTTCTTGACCACGGGAGCTGGAATGGTAATCGTGAGTTTTATTGTGCCGTCGTCTAATTTTTGTAATGCCGCTGTCATAGTTTGCGGTGGGCCGGAGAGGAGTCGAACCCCCAACCCTTTCGGGATACGGTCCTAAACCGTACGCGTATGCCAGTTCCGCCACCGGCCCATTTACGCATTATACACAAATTAAATCGAGAGTGAAAGACTGGTGGCAGGGTTTTTTAAGGCAAACTCATCAATCTTGCCCATAAAATAGACTACCCGCGAAGCCCAGGTGGGTGAAGCCGCATAAAACCTTCCGATTTGATACACATTTTGGGCTCCCCATTTATCATCCCCATTTATCAATGTAGTTTTCCCTAAGCGCCTTAGAAATTGTACTGATAGCCTCATCGTATGATTTGAAGTAAATCATGTTATCGCCATAGATTCCCCAACCCCAAGCGTTGTAAGAGTTGTAAGGAAGCTGATGAGCAAAGGTTGATTCAACGCCTGAGATTGCCGTAAGCAGTCGCCAGTCAAGCTGATAGGTATCAGCCGTGTTTACAAAGGTTTTTGCCGAAGAAGCTAATGGTGAGTTATAAGACACAAGAAATTCTTGCAGGATTTTAGCACGGTTATCTTTTTGGTTTATCCCATCTTGAGCTTGCGATTTTAACAAGACAGCAGAAGATGCCGAATGTTTTTCTTCGGCCGCGTATGAACTTTTTGGAACGGCAATAAAAAGAAGAATAAAAACTATAAATAGAATTTTAAGTTTCATATAAGATATAGGGCCCGCCTTATCGTCGCATTCGGCTTTTCAGTACTATTCGTACACGCCTCATGCCACGATTCGTCGGCGGGTAAACCATAAAAAAATCCTAACGTATGCGGTTTTTAATCACATACCTTAGGATCTTAAAGGATTATAGCAAATGACTATAGGTTTGTCAAGTCTTTAACTATGGGGCTTTTGATGAAGAAGCTTAAAGCTGATTCATGAAGTAGGTGACGCTTTTTGCCCAGGCGCCGGTATTGGAGGGCGTATATTTAGCCATAATTTGTTCGGGGGTTGCTAATCCCTTGTCTTTGTATTCCGAGGCTAGAGTTTTTGTTACAACGTCTATTGCATGAGGATAGTTTTTAAACTTTTTTACTTGTTTTCCATAAATGCCAAAGCCCCAGCAGTTGTAAGAATTTTTTGGAATCTTTTGGCACAAGTTTGATTCCTGCATGGCAATGGCGGGAACGAGCCGATAATCAAGTCCATATTGTTCTGCTGTTTTGACAATATTTTGGGAATATGGCTCAAGCGGCGATTTATAGCGGGCAAAAAACTGCCGGACTGCTTCTACCCGCGCGTCTTTTTGCTCGATATCATAGAAAAAGATATTTTGCAGGTTTGGGAGCGCCGCATAGGCAACTGTTTTTGTGGGTTGGGAAAAAGAACTTTGGAAGTAGGACTGATTTTTGTGGTACGAGAGGTAAGAGAAAAAGAGGAGGTTAAAGATGATAAAAAGAGGTGCAATTATAAAGAAGCTTCCAAGCAGAAGGAGCTTACCCATAATATGTTATCTTTGCACATTTTTGAGGAGGTTGT
>JACPTT010000064.1:0-797 GCA_016192645.1 Candidatus Levyibacteriota bacterium
ATACGAGCGGGTTTTCCAACAACTTGTCTAGACTCTGAGCAAAAAAGGCATGTATTTGGACAACCACGGCTTGTCATAAGATGGGCCGTCTTCTTGAGACTAGCATCGGATTTTTTGAAAACATCAAATCTCGAAAGGTTTGGAAAATAACGATAAATAAAAGGTAGTTTTCCTAAATCTATCCTGCTCCCAGAAAGAGAAACCGAAACAACCTCGTTGTCTTCTGTCAGCGTAGCTACAATACCTGTTCCGGGAAGGGATGAAAAAAATTCAGGAATCGCTCTCATGCGTTTTATCATCGACTCCTTGATCTTCTCGCGCGACGCATTTGGATTTTCAATAACAATCTCTCCCACAAGTTGCATAAAAGTCGACACTACATAATCACCATCTCCAGAAAAAACAAAGTCGAAAGAGGGATTTATTCTCCCTTCTCTGATATCTCTAAGGGTCGAGCCCGGCATAAAAAGCGGCCCAGAAGTAGCCCCTTTCATTGTCTCGTCTTCGTGCGGCCCACCGATAAAGACTAAACTATTAGGAGAAAGCTCTCTTACGGTATCGGCAATGCGTATTGCATAAGGATGACTGGGGGACGTATTCGTAATAAGAACGACGTGAGGATTTTCTCTATCTAGTTTTTCAATTAATTTTCTTCTGGCATCCTCGTTCCAAACTTTAGGATTAAAAATATAGTCGCCAAGACTCCTGTCATGTGATGAATGGCTCGTTCCCATTGCGTCTGCCCTTTCCTGCGCGAACTTGGCCATGGCAAAATAAAGAGGTGTAGGATCGTTTCC
>JACPTT010000064.1:832-4817 GCA_016192645.1 Candidatus Levyibacteriota bacterium
GTAGGCGGAGAATTAACACCAATAAATCTAACATTAGCAAGACTTTCTTTCTTCATCTCATTAGGAGGGCAAGTTAGACAACGCTTGAAGCAGTTATGTTAGTACCACCCGCATAATTCCTCAAAAGCGCCTTACCTTTCTCAAGGTCTTCTGGAAGTTTACCTCCGAGATTTCCGGAAAAAGAGATAATGACCATTAAAACCTTGCGCGTATTAAAAGTTATCATTGCTCTTTCTGAGTCGCTGGTAGGACTTCCAAAAGGACCAACCTCGTCCACAAAGACAGGAAGTTCTGCTATGTTTAGCGTTTCTTTTCCTATACCTCTATAAGATTCTCCCGGTCTGCCCACTCCAAAAACAACGGGACCTTTTAGTTTGTCACGATCGTAAACTCCAACAGACAAAAGAGTTTCCATAGAAATTATATTGTTAATATCTACAACATTATTTACTTGGTATAAACCTTTCCCTTGGAGGACGCGACGCAACAGCGCTTCGGAGGAAACTCTGTATCTGGAAGGATCTTTCCCTAATTTTCTATAAGCGTCTCTGGCAGCTTGGAGTCGCGGATTTACTGAGAGCATATCGAGCTTATACTTAGCCGCAGCTTCTCTACCTAATCGCTGAAGTATATCCCATACTACTCGATTCTTTTTTTCAACGACAACATCTGCACAAATAACTCCTAAACACAGGTCCGGAACTGCACGTTTTAATTCCGCAGCGATGCTTACGGAATAAACAGACTGTGATTCTTCCATAGGATCTTCCTTTTTATTAGTCATAATAAATCTTTCTATTGATCTGTCTGAAAGACTATAGCGGCAGGTGTCGGACTTTTAAACCCCTTTACTTTCCTCAAACATTTTGTGCAGAGGCGAACTCGTTTCGTAACTCCACTAATCGTAACTCGCGCCCAATGAAGATTTGGCTTAAAAATCTTTTGGGTTTTTGGCGCCCTCTTTTTCCACCGGCCGCCCGCCACACCCGGATGATGAGTATGTTGTCTGCCCACCATTCTGCCCTTGCCGCATAAAACGCATTTCATCGCCATATTTTTCTCCTTTGAGACTAGAATATAGATGCTAGAAATTAGATCTTGAAGTTGGAAATTAGAAGTTCGAATTTCTATCATCGAGTTTCAAATTCTAGCCTCCAGTTTCTATTGTCTATCCTCAAATCAACTAGTATGATATCATAGACATTAGCTTAAGACAACATGGAAATCCTAATCGGACTTACGATTTTAATCTTATCCGCCATTTTACACGAGATTGCGCATGGCTTTGTTGCCGATCGCTTAGGCGACCCCACTGCACGGCTCATGGGAAGGCTAACCCTTAATCCCAAAAGCCATATTGATCCCATGATGAGCATTGCCCTTCCTCTTCTTTTGATACTCTCCGGCTCGCCTGTTATTTTTGGCGCGGCAAAACCGGTGCCGGTTGACCCGTTTAATTTAAAAGAAGGAAGAAAAGACATGGCTCTGGTTGCTCTCTCGGGCCCCTTGACAAACATTGTTCTTGCCGTTCTTGCCAGCTTTCTTATTAAGCTCATCTCTTTACCTGTTGTTATAAACGTTCTTTCGCCTCTCCTTTTTTCTATTTTATTTTTTATTTTTTATATAATACTGAGGTACAATCTGCTGCTTGCCATACTTAATCTTCTCCCGATTCCTCCGCTTGACGGCTCCAAGGTATTCTCGCTTTTATTGCCGGATAAGGAGGCAAACGCTTATCTTTCGCTTGGCTCAATTGGCATATTTATCCTCTTTTTTCTTTTGCTTTTCCCCTTTGGCGGATTTTCTCTTGGTTCTTTTCTTTTTAGCCTTCTCTCCTTCGCCGAAGGGCTCCTTCTGCCTTGACAAAGAAGCAATACGGAGCTATAATAAGCCCCAATAAACAAGATCTTTTTCTAGAAGGTATGGTAGAGCGCTCCGACTTATTAGCCAAAATCCGTGAACGCTTAGGTAAACCTACCCCGGAGGATCCAGAAGATCGAATAAGGCAACTTTCGGATGTATTATTCCCAGTTATAGAGGAGATTACCTTCAATCCGGAAACATCCAGGATTCTTCTTTCTAAGTTTCGAGGTTGGTTAATAGAAGACGGTGATTGCCATACGCCTTCTTACTTATCGGCATTTTATCTTCGTTGTGTATTTTCATGGGTTGCGAAAGCTGCAAGAAAAGGTCTTGAAGACACAATCCCAAAGACTAGTATCGCATGCGTGTTAGATCTTGCACGGGGAGCAGAATTTGTCATAGATGGACTTTTCGCGGCGCACGAATCTCCTCCCTATGCTTCTCCTCGCAGACCAGGGCATGTGGTATCAAAATTACTTGAGGAGGACCCCTCGGGCGCAAAAGTGATCGATTGGTGTATAGAAGCACTCAAAAGAGACGAGGGAGGATCGCTGGAAACACCTTTTGGAGAACCAATTCAAGTTTCAGATCCTCTCAAACCCTACGAGAACCGTGCCATGGCTATTGCAGGAGCTGAACTTTTCAAAAAACTCTACCTAAGACTATACCCCACAGCTGAGCAAATATGTTCTGACGTAAAAACATCCGAGACTTAAATCGTTTACTTGACACACCCCATTAGTTTTGTTAGCATATAATTGCTCTTTGGTATTGGAGGCGGTTGGAGGATTTTTCCTCTACAATTCCATCGGATTTGAGGTACCCCGCGAAGCCTTGTGCGAAGTGGGGAACAAGGCGCATATTCTCAAGGCCCGTGGGTCTTGAGATGAGCCTTCCTAATTGGTACGTTCGGGGAAACACCCAACCATCTCGGTTCCAAGGGGCATTGTATTTATCAAAGTTTTTCTGCCTCTCCGATTGAGGATGTTTTTATTTTAACTTCTCTGTCTCCTTGTGTTCTGTTTTTTTCCGACAATGCCTACAGTATTTTTTTAAAACGAGTTTTTCGGGCGTGTTGAGCTTATTTCGGCTTGTCATGTAATTCCTGTTTTTACAGGTCGAACAAACAAGCGCAATAGTAATCCTTTGATCTCCTTTTTTAGCCATACTTCCTCCTTTCATTAGAAACTCTTAGCGAGTTTCACGAGTTTTAGAGTTTCTTATGCCCGCCAAAGATCGCTCCATGAGGCGTGTTCGAACAGAACTGAAAAGCCAAATGGTAAGATCTAGTGGACATTCCCCCTAATTAAGAGCCTAGAGCGGGAATCGGACCCGCGGCCTCTTTCTTACCAAGAAAGCGTTCTGCCACTGAACTATCTAGGCGCGTTCAATCTTGTGCTGGGGGAGGGACTTGCACCCCCGAAGGCCTTTCGACCGCGTGGTCTACAGCCACGTGCGTTAGCTACTCCGCCACCCCAGCGAACATACTATTTTTGAGCCTTCCCGGAGAATCGAACTCCGATCAACGGTTTACAAAACCGCCGCTCTGCCATTGAGCTAGGAAGGCTTAGGCTCACTCCATTTTACCAAAGTAAAATACACAGAGCAACCCCCTTGACATTGCATGATATATCGATATATGATGTAATATATGCCTCACGTTTCTAAACGGAAATTAAAACCCCAAACAGAAAAAGAACTTACGCGTACTCTGGAAATCGTCTTATCGGGGATTAAGGCAAAAGAAGAAATGAATCTTTTTCTACTCTCTATTTTGTCCGACACAGAAAAAGTAATGCTGGCAAAACGTCTGACAATTGTGGTTTTGTTAAAAGAAAACATACCAGAATCAACAATTGCAGATATTCTTCATGTTACAAGAGAAACGGTTGCCCGACTGCGATACTCTTTAGAGCTTCGAGGTCAGGGATACGAAATAGCATTAAAAGAATTGGAAAAGGAGAATATACTCAAACAGTTTAAGAAGGTCCTTATCTCTCTTGCTCGATATTCCATCCGTGCTGCTGGTGGCTACGTTAAGCCAGGAATCCTAGACTAGCCATTGCATCATATATCGATATATGATGTATCAACTCCTGTTGTTGGAAACGCACAGATACTA
>JACPTT010000067.1 GCA_016192645.1 Candidatus Levyibacteriota bacterium
AATCTCCTCTGGCTTTCGCTTTCGAAGGTCCGAAAGTGTTTCCGCGTGCAGTCCGCCCGGATAGCCTGAATAGCGATAATATTTCTTTTTTTCTTCTTTTTTGCCGGTAACGCTGACGTATTGTCCGTTGATAACCACAACATAATCACCGCAATCAAGATTTCTCACAAAATACGGTTTGCCTTTTCCCATTAAAAGTTTTGCAATCTCGGTTGCCGTTCGCCCCAGATTTTTATCTTTTAGGTCTATAAGATGCCAGTCTCTTTTGATATCTGATGCTTTCGTCGCAGCTGTTGCTCCTTGATTCATTTTTTAACCTCTTTTCTAGCTTTCTTAGTTTTTGTTTTCGGTTTAGTTATAGCTGTTGTTTTGGTTTTAACATTTGTCTTACGCTTTGGTTTAACTTCTTCTTCCGTTATTGTTTCGACATTTTTGATATTTTCCGCCAGAGGCGGACCAGCCTTTGGTTGGGATATTTGCTTTTTGATTTCCGAAGGCTCTGTCCACTCCATCAAAACCGTCATCGCATTATCTCCAAACCGTCTGCCAAGTTTTATAATTCTTGTGTATCCTCCCGGGCGATCTTTGAACCGAGAACCAAGTTCTGTAATCATTTTATTCATAGCAAGAGGGGAAAGATAGGGAGACAAAAGCGAAGAAGCCCCTTGTCCTTTCTTTTTTGCCTTAGTAACAAGCTTTTCAACCTGCCCCCGAATTGCTTTTGCCTTTTCTTCTGTTGTTTTGATTTTTTCCTTAAGAACCAAAGCCGACATCAGACCCTTAAAAAGCGCCTTTCTTTCATTTTTATCTCTTTTTAACTGCCTTCCAAAAACATTCTTTCTCATAATACAAAAAAATCGAAATCCTAAGCGCGAAATCCGAACAGAATTATGATGTTATTTCGAATTTCGATATTCGAATTTCGAATTTAAACTGTTAGTGAGATTCCTTTTTCTCGAAGTTTTTCTTCAATTACCACAATTGATTTTCCGCCCATGTTGCGCATTCCCATTAAATCCTTCTTTGGAGTTCCCAAAAGTTGGCCTAGGGTCTCGATGCCGCCATTGCGCAAACTGTTGTAAATACGGGTTGGGAGATCAAGCTCATCAATTGTGAGTTTTAAAACATCCTCGGATATCGAAGGGCTTATAGCAACGCCCTCAGAAGGCAAGCCAGCTTTTGGTTCATAAATCTGAAGGAAGTATGATGCCAAAATCTTTGCCGCTTCCTCAAGTGCCTCTTTGGGACCAACAGTGCCGTTAGTCCAAATATGCAGCACCAACCGATCTAGATTGGTCTGTCTTCCTACCCGGGTAGGCGAAACCTCGTAGTTTACACGTCTTACCGGTGTAAATATGGCATCTGTTGGGATAACACCCAAGGTTGAAACTTTGCGTTCATCGCTTAACGAATAACCAAATCCTTTTTCAACCGTAAGTTCCATTTCAAGCTTTGCTTTTTTATCGGAGAGGTAAGCAATATATTGATCTTTATTTGTAACTGCAACTCCATCCGGCAACTCCAAGTCTTTTGCTGTAACTTCTTTTCCTCCTTTTACCGAAAGGTTCACCAAGGCACTGGTTTTTGAGTCAAGAAGACGAATATTAAGTAATTTTATGTTAAGCAAAAGGTCTACTATGTTCTCTTTAAGACCGGGGATGGTTGAAAATTTATGTTTTATTCCGGCTATCTTAACCGAGGTTACTGCTGCTCCGGGAATTGAGGTCAGAAGAACGCGGCGCAAGGCATTACCCAAGGTATGGCCAAAGCCTGTTTCAAGCGGCTCAATAACAAACTTACCATAATCCTCGCTTGCTTTTTCTTCCTTAATTTTAAATATTGGATCGTTCATAGACTTTATATTTTACCATTATCTTGAATAATATTCAACAATTAGCTGCGTATTAAAAGGAACTTCTGCATCTTCTCTTTTGGGCATTCTTAAAAGTTTTCCCGAAGTTCCCATCCGCTTAAGAAATGGCAAAACATCCCTTTTTTCTTTTAAAAGCTCCAAAAGGGCAGGATTTTTTTGCAGCTTTTGGGAAAGCGAAACAACATCGCCCTCTTTTACCCGATATGAGGGAATATTTACTTTTTTTTCGTTTACCAATACATGGCCGTGGGTGACAAACTGACGGGCTTGAAATCTTGTTCTAGCAAAGCCAAGGCGATACACTAAGCTATCAAGTCTTGTCTCAAGAAGAGAGATTAACATCTCGCCGGTTTCTCCTCTTTTTTTCTGCACTTCTCCTATTAACCGTTTAAACTGTTTCTCCAAAACACCATAGATTGCTTTAGCTTTTTGTTTTTCCCTAAGTTGAACTCCGTATTCAGAAAGGCGCTTTTTTCTTTTTCTGCCGTGAACTCCCGGAGGAATATTTAAACGTCTCGTCAAACTTGCTGAAGTTTTATCTAAGACATTTAATCCTTCTCGCCTTGCTAATTTATGTTTTGGTCCGGTATATCTTGCCATTTTTAAACTCTACGCTTCTTTCTTGCCCTTGGTCCGTTGTGAGGAATCGGGGTCACATCGGCAATAAGAGAGATCGAAAGCCCGGCGCTTTTGATTGCCCTAAGCGCAGCATCTCTTCCGCTTCCGGGACCTCGCACATATATCTCAACAGTTTTAATACCTTTAGCAACTGCTTTTCTTGCCACATCCTCAGCCGCAGTTGTTGCCGCATAAGGGGTCGATCTTCGGGTACCCTTAAAACCGCGGGCTCCGGAAGAACTCCAGGCAATCGTATCTCCCTTATCATTTGTAACCGTAATTAAGGTATTATTAAATGTCGAGGTAATATAAACCTTGCCGTTTTGAGAGACCGAGCCTGCTATCTTTGGCTTTGCTTTTGGCTTTGCTTTACTTTTAGTTTCTTTTTTTTCTTTCATTTTTTAATCCTTTTAAAAACAAGCTTTGCTTATTTTTAATCCTTTTAAAAACAAGCTTTGCTTATTTCTTAGCTCCTTCTGATTTTTCATCTTTTGCAATAAGTCCCATCTTTTGCGCCACTTCTTTTTTAATTGCTCCAATTGTTACTCTTTTTCCTCTTTTTGTTCGGGCATTTGAACGAGTGCGCTGTCCCCGAACAGGCAGATTTTTTGCGTGCCGCATGCCTCGGTAAGAACCTGTTTCTTTTAATCTTTTTACATTTGATGCTATCTCTACTTTTAAGTCTCCTTCTAACTTGTATTCCTCCAGCGCCTTCTGGATTCTTTTCTGTTCATCCTCCGAAAGCGATTTTACTCTCTTATCACCTTCAACCTGAGCCTTTTTAAGCACATCAAAAACATTATTCCTTCCGATACCATAAAGGTAGGTAAGAGCAATGTCTATTCTTTTCTCATCCGGTATATTTACTCCCGCAATTCTCATACTTCGACTTCGCTCAGCACAAGTAATTCATCCTTGTCTTTGCTTGTGCCTTGGATTACTGCAAACAATACGCACTACGCCCTTGCGTCTTATTATTTTGCAGTTAACACATCTTTTTTTAACGCTTGCTTGCACTTTCATTTATATCTATACACTATCCTTCCTTTTTCTTTATCATATGGCGTCATCTCAAGGCGAACTTTATCACCGGGCAAGATTTTAATAAAATTCATTCTCATCTTGCCCGAAAGATGGCATAGCACAATGCTACCATCTGCTAATTCGACCCGAAACAAAGTATTGGGAAGCGATTCTTTAACCACTCCTTCTACCTCAAATGAACCCTGATGAACCATACTCTTAATTGCTCTATGTTGCATTGCTAAATTGCTAACAATTTAACCATAAAGCTCGCAGGTTTATACTGCGAGCGAAACAATGCAGCAATGAGAATTTATTATATCAAACTAGCTTCCAAAGAGCAATATTATTTTGTCAAAATTACCGACCCAACTTCTGTAACCACCACTGTTCTTTCAAAAACAGCGGATAAACTGCCATCCTTTGTTTTAATTGTCCAGCCGTCATTGTTAGCATAAATAACATCTGATTTACCCATGTTGTAAATAACTTCAATCGCAATCGCCATCCCTTCTAAAAGCATAGGAGTTTTTGAAATTTGTCCTGCCAAAAAACCCGGCACCTCTGGCTCCTCATGAAGCTCTCTTCCCACCCCGTGACCTACAAGAGTACGAACAACCGAATATCTTGCTCCTTCCACGATATCCTGGATGGTTTTTGAAATATTCCCAACTCTGTTTCCAACCTTTGCTTGTTTTATTGCCTCCCCAAGCGCCCTCTTTCCCGTACTTAGAAATCTGTCAACGTCGTCTGAATTTTGAATTTTGAATTTTGAATTTTGAACTCGCACAGTCTGTGCGCTGTCCGTATGAAATCCCTTGTAAAAAACCCCGCAATCAATTCCCATAATATCTCCTTCTCTGAGACGATATTCCGTTGGAACACCATGAACAACAACATCGTTTGCGGAAACACAAATTGAGTGATTATATCCTTTTACCTTCTTAAATCCTGGCTCAGCGCCTTTTTCCCGAATGAGTTTTTCTGCTAATTGGTCTAATTCTAATTCTGAAACTCCCGGCTTTATCTTTTTTAAAACTTCAAAAAGAACCTCTGCCAAAATCCTCCCGCCCTCACTCATTGTTTCAACCTCTTTTTTATTCTTGATGTCAACCATTAATTGTTTACTCCTAAACGATTCAGTATGTCCCGATGGACTTCTTTTACGCTTCTTCCCCCATCAACCTCTTCTAGAATTCCTTTATCTCTGAAATAAGTAACGACTGGAATTCTATCTTTATCTTGTATTTCGCGTCTTTTCATAATAATTTCAGGGTTATCATCGGCTCGTTCTCTGGTTATTATTCTTTTCTTCATCTCATCTTCCGAAACAAAAAGATAAAATGCTCTATCAGTATGAAATCCTTTACTGTCCAAATATTTATTAAATGCATCAAGATCCTCCTGAGTCGCGGGAAAATGATCAAGAATAAACCCATTGGGAGCTTTTTCCAATCTCTCTTTTAATAAGTCGAATTTAAGCTCAATAGGAAGGTGGAATCCCTTCATGCTGTATTTCTCAAACCCCTCTATTGCTTTTGGATTACCAGCCTTATATTCTTCTCGAATAATGGCGCCCATAGAAAAAACCGGCAAACCAAGTTTTTTACCAAGAAGGCTTACTTGTGTTCCTTTTCCCGCAAAGGGTGGTCCAATAAATACAATAATCATATTTCTTTTATATTTTTACTAAACTTCTTCAGTTTATTATAAAACTCATCTATTCCATGATTGTTATCAATAAAATAATCTGCTAAGGCTATACACTCGGCCACATGAAGACCTGTTTTTCTCTGTCCTAAACCCAAGTCCCGACGATCAAGCTTGGTAAACAAATCCCAAGTAAGAGATTCCCTTCTTTTAAGCTTTGAAAGACGATCAAACCGAACTTTGCGGTCTGCAATTATTGCTAGAAGCACAAACCCTTGATCTTTTCTAAGCTCATCGATCTCTCCCACATTTCTAATTCCATCTATAATAGCTAATTTTATCCTTTCTTTTTTTAAGAGCTCTCCAGCTTTTTTGGCAAGAACATCTGTTCCGGATTTTTTACGCCACTCATCGCCGATGTCCTGTAAAATCTTACGAGTTATTTCTTTGATACCTCTCTTTTTTGCCTCTTCCTCTAAAAATGAAGAAAGGATGATTTTTCGAAATCCTAAAGATTCAAGAAAATCAGCAGCTGTTGATTTGCCGCTTCCAAATGCTCCAGTTATACCAATAATAAGAGGTTTATTTTCCAAGATGTTTTATTATTTCTTCATGAATTTCCTTGATCGAGCGATTGAATGCACTCACTTGTACAAACTTCCATCTTTTTCTGGCAAAAGACATTCTCTCTCCCAGACTACGATAATGATTAGTCAGGCGGCCTAGAACTCCTTCTTCTGTATCGCCCGCCCTTTTCCTTCCAAAGGTGAGTCTTTCAAAGCTCAGCCACCCAGGAATTCGAAGATAGACTATATTGATATCCTCATTCTCTATGTCCAGGACCCGCAGCTTGTCTTCAAAGGCCAAAATCTCATTAAGGGTCCTAAAACTGCCGTCAATAATGCAACCATTTTCCATATCTTCGCAAGATAAACGATCGGCAATGATTTGTGCAATAAGCCGCGGATCAACATATCCATGTTCGTTAAGCGCTCTCCTACACTCTACTCCCATTTCCGAACTATCGTCCCTTGCCATATTTCGAACAATGTCTCCGGTTGCAAAGTAGGGAACACCAAGATTCTCTGATAAAAGTTTGCCCTGCGTTGATTTTCCAGAACCCTCCGGACCAACAAAAATTATTATCTTTTTTCTATGTCTCTCCACTTCGGACCGAACAGTATCTCCTACACTTGTCTCTACCATAACTTACTTATTCTTTACCCACTTTTCTCATTATCTCTTCATGAATTTCTTCAATTGATTTTTCTCCGTCAATTTCAATTAAAATCCCCTTATCGCGATAAAAATCCAAAACCGGCTTGGTAAACTTGTGAAATAATGCAATACGTCTCTGAATAGCAGCCGGCGTTTCATCCTCTCTGCCTTGCCCGTTTCGATAGGAAAGGCGCCGCAGCGCCTCCTCATCCGAAACACCCAAGTAAACAACCTTATCTATACCGTTCTTAAATGCCTTTGCCTGATTTAGCGTTCTTGGAAAACCGTCAAGAATATAGCCGTTTTTATATTCCGGGCGGTGCAAATAATCATTGACAATTTGCAGGGTTTTATTATCCGGAATCAGATATCCTGCATTCATCACCTCTTTAATATAGCGGCCAAGTTTTGTTCGTTCTTTTGCTAAATTTCTAAAAATATGACCGGTGGACAGGTAGGGAATTTTAAGCTTTTCGGAAAGTAAATTTCCCTGCGTTGACTTTCCAGCTCCCTGAATTCCAATTAATATCAATCTCATAATAAATTTAAAATCATTTTACAAACCCTTCATAGCTTCTCATCACAAGCTGCGCTTCCAAAACCTTAAATGTTTCCAAAACCACCGACACAACAATTAAAATACCTGTTCCTCCTAAAAGTAACGTCTGGACTTTTGTAATCATAAGGGCAATACTTGGAAAAATTGCAATAACCCCTAAAAAAGTTGCTCCTGCCAAGGTTATTCGAGTCAAAACATAATTTAAAAACTGGGCTGTTGGAGTGCCCGGCCGAATACCGGGAATAAAACCGCCGTATTTCTGTATCTCCTCTGCAATCTTTTTAGGATTAAAGATAACCGCCGTATAAAAATAGGTGAATCCAACTACTAAAAGAAAATAAAAACTATTATACAGTACTCCGTTTGGGTTAAACAACGAAGAAACAAAATAACCAATATTTTTAAATAAATCGCTTGGCGAGGCAGTTAAATACTGGGAGACTAAAGAAGGGAGAAGCACCAAGGAAACGGCAAAAATAATTGGGATCACTCCCGCCTGGTTGAGACGAAGCGGCAAATGCGTTGATTGCCCGCCATATATTTTATTTCCCCTAACTCTTTTTGCGTAGTAAACGGTTATTCGCCTTGTTGCTTCGTTCATAAAAACAATTGAAGATATCACAATAAGTCCCATAACAAGAAATATAAGGATATTGGTTAAATTTTGGGCGTTTACGGTAGAGGCAGTTTGCCCGAAAATAACAGGAATCCTTCCCACAATTCCGGCGAAAATAAGAAGAGATATTCCATTGCCTATCCCTTTCTCCGAAATTAACTCTCCCAGCCAAACCAAAAGCATAGTTCCGGCGGTCATCGTCAAAACAAAAGAAACCAAATAGAAAGGTGTCAGAAACCCAATAATTCCCTGGCTTCTTAAGAGCGCATACATCCCAATCGCCTGCAAAGCCGCCAAAGGAACAGTCAGCATTCTTGTGTATTGGTTGATCTTCTGTCGTCCTTGCTCTCCCTCTTTTGATAATGCCTCAAGTTTTGGAAAGACAAGAGTAAGAAGCTGTAAAATAATTGAGGCATTAATATAAGGGTTTAGTCCAAGCGCCATAACCGAGAAGTTTGCCAATGTGCCTCCGGAAAAGATATCCAAGAGTCCTAAAAACTGGTTCTGGGAAAATAAGCGCTTAAGACTCACCACATCAACGCCGGAAACCGGAATATGGGCAAAGATTCTAAAGACCAAAAATATAAAAGCCGTAAATAAAAGTTTTCTTCTTACATCCTCTGCTTTTATCGCACTGCGAAAAACCGAAATAATGTTATTCATACTACTCCTCCTGCCTTTTTGATTTTCTTTGCTGCTCCTTTTGAAACAGGCAGTTTAACCGTTAATGGAAGAGTTAGCTCTCCGTTTCCCAAAATCTTGACTCCATAAATCTTTGCCTCTTGCTCATTTATTAAACCATGTTTTACCAAGCTTTGCATATCAGCGGTCGTGCCTTTGGGTAAAAGGTTTAAAGCCTTAACATTAAGTATTATTGGCTTTTTTTTGAAAACCTTATTTTTGCCCTTCCCGCGCCGAAAAGGAAGCCGCTTAATTAAAGGCAGAGCTCCTCCTTCAAAAGAAAGCGAAATTTTACCTCTTGCTTTCTGCCCCTTTGTACCCCGGCCGGCAGTTTTACCGCGTCCACTGCCGTGTCCTTGACCCAAGCGCCTCTTCCTTCTTGTTGTAACTTTTGTGAGACTGCTCAAATTCATAATATACGTAGTCAAGCTTTGCTTATACGTAGTCAAGCTTTGCTTATATCTTTTCTATATCTTTCTTTTATTCTTTTTAATGCCTCAATCGTTGCATAAACATTCGAGGCTTGATTTTTTGTTCCCAGAACCTTCGATGAAATATTTTCTATTCCAGCTGCTGAGACTACATTTCTTACTGCTCCGCCAGCAATAACTCCACTGCCCGGGGGCGCTGGCTTTAGCATTACCCTGGCAGCTCCTAGCTTAATATCCATTCTTATTGGTATGGTTTTATTAATAATTGGTACCGTGATTAGGTGTTTTTTTGCCACCATAACACCTTTTTTGATTGCCGATGATACATCTTGGGCTTTACCAAGCCCAACGCCAACCTTGCCTTTTCGGTCTCCAACGACCACCAGGACCGAAAAACCAATTTTATTGCCTCCTTTTGTTTTTTTAGAAACGCGGTTTACCTGAATAATTCTTTCTTCAAAATCGTTATTCATTAAAATTCCAATCCTCCCTCCCTTGCTCCCTCTGCCAACGCTTTTATTCTTCCTTTATAGGCATATCCTCCTCGATCAAAAACTACTTTTTTAATCTTTTTTTTCGTTGCTTTTTGCGCTAGATATATACCCAATTGCTTTGCTTTCTCCTGTTTTGAGATTTTTTTGCCATTTTTCTCCTTTATTTCTTTCTCGGAAAATCCGACAAGGGTTTTCCTTTGCACATCATCAATTAGTTGGGCATAGATATATCGATTAGATCGAAAAACCGAAAGCCTAGGTCTTTCCTTCGTCCCCGTAACCTTTGCCCTTACCCTTTTTGTTCGTTTTAATGCTCTTTCGTCTTTTTTCATATTTTCTATTTACTATTTAATATTTACTGTTTTGTTCCTACTGCTTTTGCCGCCTTGCCGGCTTTTCGCCTCACCTTTTCACCAAGATAGCGAATTCCCTTTCCTTTATATGGCTCCGGCGGGCGAATGGCACGGATTTTTGCCGCAGTATCTCCAACTTGTCTCTTATCAAGGCCTGATATCGTAATTATATTTTCAGAAACGGCAAATTTTATCCCCTCCGAAGCCTCAACTTTAACCGGATGAGAGAATCCAACGGAGAGCAAAAGATCATTGCCCGAAAGGACAGCCCTATACCCAACGCCCAGTAGCTCAAGCTTTTTCTCAAATCCATTTCTCACCCCTTCTACCATATTGGCAAGTTGAGCCCGTACCAACCCAAAGAGCGCCCCTTGACCACTTTTTTCTTCTTTTCCAGATACAAGTATTTTATCCTCAAGCACTTTTACTTCAATACCATGCGGCACCAGAAAAGAGAGGTTTCCCTTCGGTCCTGCGACCATGACTTCTCTGCCTTTAAGGGTTACCGAAATATCTTCCTGTATTGATATTGGCTTCTTTCCAATCTTTGACATACCTACCAAATTTCAAAAAGGAGTTCTCCGCCAACTCCTTTTTTTTGCGCCTCCTCTCCTGTTAAAATACCTTTGCTTGTCGAAAGAACCGCTACTCCATGGCCTCTCTTTTTTCTTTTTAAAATGCTTTTTGCTCTTTCATACACCCTCAAAGAGGGCTTTGAAATGATTAAAGCATTTGTAAAAACAGGCTTTCTTTTCTCATATTGCAAACGCAAAGCTAAAACCTTTTTTCCTTCTTTTACTTCTTCCTTAACCTCTTGCAAAAAGTGTCTCTTTTCCAAAACAGAACTTATTTCCTTTCCTACTCGCGAGTAAGGAACCACAACCGTTCTTCTCTTTGCTAAAGAGGCATTTTTTATTCTTATAAGTAAGTCTGAAACCTTATAATTCATAGTGAGCTTGTCGAACTACCAACTTGCTTTGAGAACTCCTGGTAGCTCTCCTTTTGCCGCTAGCTCCCTAAAACACATTCGGCAAAGTCCAAAGCGTCTCATATAACTTCGCGCTCTTCCACAAATATTACATCTAGATCTTTGCCGTGTCTTGTATTTTTGTTTTCTTTTGAATTTAATTATATCCGAAACTTTTGCCATATTACTGCTTTTTAAACGGCATGCCAAGCGCTTCAAGAAGGGCGATTCCCTCAATGTTGCTTTTTGCCGTTGTCACAATCGTCAGTTCAATCCCCTGCATTTTATCAATTTTTGCCAGGTCAACTTCGGGAAAAACCGCATACTCCGAAAGTCCAAGTGTATAATTCCCATGCCCATCAAAACTTTCTCTCTTTACCCCATGAAAATCCCTAAGTCTTGGCAAAACAATAGAAACAAGCTTCTCAAAAAAACTATACATCCGTTTTCCTCGAAGGGTCACCATAAGTCCTATCTCGTCTCCTTTGCGCAGCTTAAAGCTTGCTATTGCTTTTTTAGCTTTGGTTATTTTTGGCTTTTGCCCGGTAATTTGAGCCAAGATTGCTTCTGCCTTTTCTATATTCTTCTTATCTAAAACGGCATCTTTTACGCCGGCATTAACCACAATCTTTGTCATCCTTGGCACTCTCATCGGATTTTTAATATCTAATTTTTTTTGAAGATCACCTGTAATATCTTTCATAAATATTTGCTAGAAATTGTTCTAAAACTATTTGTCAAAAGCTATAGCTTTTATATTGTCTGTTGGCATTTTCTGCAAATTCTTAACTTTTTCTTATTTTCCAACATAAACCCAATCCGAGTTAATAAATGGCATTTGGGACAGACAAGCTGGATGTTGGCCAAAGGCAAGGGTTTTGTTACGGTAATTATCTCAGAGGGCTGGGTCTGAGATCTTGCCTTCAAATGTCTTTTATACTGATTCACTCCCGAAATTAACACCCTGCTTTCTTTTGTAAATACCTTTTCTATCTTTCCGGTCTTTCCTTTATCCTTTCCGGCAACTATTTTAACTTCGTCTCCTTTTAATAATTTTTTCATACAACTTCTTGGGCCATACTGGCAATTTTTGCAAACCCTCGGTCTCGTACCTCTCTGGCAATGGGTCCAAAAATTCGAGTTCCTCTTGGGTTTTTATCTTTTGGATTATCTATCAGAACCGCCGCATTGTCAGAAAACCGAACATAAGAACCATCCTTCCTTTTATGTTCTTTTCTTGCTCTTACCAAGACTGCCTTCACAATCTCGCTATCTTTAACTTGTCCGGTTGAGGAGGCCTCGTTGACAACACAATTGAGTATATCACCAAGATATCCGAATTTCCTCTTGGACCCGCCAAAGATATGAATAACCATAAGTCGCTTTGCTCCCGAATTGTCGGCAACTCGCAAAATACTTCTGTGTTGAATCATTTTCTCCTCCTTGAAACCACCGAAGCACTGGATTTTTTTGATACGCCAACTGGCGTACTGCGTTTCTGCGATTCTGATTTCTTCTGTGTTTCTATAATTGCAGTTTTTTTATCCTTGTGACTTTCCAGCGTCTCCATGATCTTATAATGTTTTTCTTTTGAAATAGGCCTTGTCTTGCTAATCCTTACCCGATCTCCTACAGCTACCTCAAACCCGGCGGTATCAACTTTGTATTTCTTGTTTCTTTTAAGAAGCTTTTTATACAGCGGGTGAACGGTTTTTCTAGTTACCGAAACCACGACAGTTTTTAGCATTTTAGTTGAGACAACAACTCCCTCAAGTGTTTTCATGGCTCTCCTTTTCTTTCAAAATCGTGATCATTCTGGCAATATCTTTCCTTTTTAGAAAAATTAAGCGTTTGTTTTTTAATTTATTTTGTTTCAATTGCATTTTTAATGAAAAGAGTTCATTTTTTGCTTGCAAAAGCATGTTTTTTAATTCCTCTTTTGCTTTTGCGTGAAGTTCTTTAATGTCTTTGGATTTCATAGTCGTGACTTCTCCATGATTCTAGTTTTTACCGGTAATTTATGCGCCGCAAGCCGCAAGGCTGAAAAAGCAATTTCTTTTGAGATTCCTCCCATCTCAAATAACATTCGGCCAGGCTTGACACTTGCTACATACTCATAAACTTCTCCTTTTCCGCTTCCCATTCGAGTTTCGGCTGGTTTTTTAGTAATTGGCTTGTCTGGAAAAATCCGTATCCATACCCTTCCTCCGCGTTGCGTGTAATGGGTGATTGCCCGTCTTGCCGCCTCTATTTGCCTGCTGGTAACCCAGCCGCTCCCCAAAGAAGACAATCCAAATTCGCCAAAGGAAATCTTGGTGCCGCTTTGGGCTTTGCCTTTTATCTTACCTCTTTGCTGTTTTCTAAATTTTGCTCTTTTTGGAACTAGCATAACTTCTATTTGCCCTCTGGCTTATTAATCCACACCTTTACTCCTACATACCCTTTTTTTGTCAGAGCCGGAACACTTGCAAAACTAACATGTTCGCGAATGGTTGAAAGAGGAACCGTGCCTCTTTGGATCTTTTCCCGCCTTCCTATTTCTGCTCCCGCAATTCTTCCCGACAAAACGATTCTTACCCCTTTCCCACCCGCATTCATCACCTTCTCTGCTGCCTGCAGCATAGCACGCTTGTGAGGAAAACGCCTTATCAATTGATCGGAAATATTTTTTGCCACAAGAAATGCATCAAGGTTTGGTTCTTTTATCGGCTCTATTCGAATATCAAGTTTTGGCATAGTTTTTGCCTTCTTTAATAAGGTAAGAAGTAGTACCAAAAATTTCTTAAGATCCTCAAGTCCCGTACCGGCTCTTCCGATAACAATTCCTGGCCGCAGAACATAGGCTGTGATTTTAAGGCTGTTTATTGATCTGTCGATTTCAATTCTTGATACGCCGGCAGGTTTTAATCTGTCCATAAGAGCTTTTCTTAAGCGATAATCCTCAAGTAAAATCTCTTTATACCTTTTCTCGTCAAACCAACGGCTTTCCCAGTTATAGATTGTCCCAAGCCTCAAAAGTTGTGGATTAACTTTTTGTCCCATAAGCCTCCTTTAGAATTACTTTGATATGACTGCTTCTTTTTTTATAAGGGTGGGTTCTTCCTCTAGTTGAGGGATGATAGCGTTTTAAAGCTGGCCCTTCAAAGATATTAATTTGTGAAATTTGAAGATTTTCCTCCTTAAGTTTTACATTATGTAAGGCATTAGCAACAGCGCTTTTAATTGTCTTGACAATTGGAACAACGCCCCGCTTTTGGATTAATGAAAGCTTTATTAGTGCATCTTTTACCATAAGACCTCCCAGCGTCTTTGCAATTAGACGCATTTTTCTTGGACTTATTCGAACTCCCTTACTTTGTGCAATAATTTCCATAAGCATTAAGTTTTTGAGATCTCCCTAGCCACTACTCGCCCATGAAAACGAAATGTCCGCGTTGGCGCAAACTCGCCAAGTCTATGTCCAACCATTGCTTCAACGATAAATACATTGGCAAAATTGCGTCCATTGTGAACCGAAAACGTATGTCCAACAAATTCAGGCGGAATTTGTGATGCTCTTGCCCATGTTTTAATCGGCGTTTTTTCACCCATTTCTTTTTGTTTTAATACCTTTTTCAATAACTTTTTATCTATATATGGACCTTTTTTTGTTGATCTTCCCATTTATTTTAGAAGTAAAACAAGCTTGCTTACTTTTTCCTCCTTTGGATAATATATTTATTCGAGTACTTATTTCTCTTTCGAGTTTTTCCAACAGCTCTGCGTCCCTTGTATGTTTTTGGGTATTTCATGCCAACTCCGCTTCGACCCTCTCCTCCTCCATGAGGATGAGACCTTGGATTTTGCGCGACTCCCCGCACGGTTGGTCGAATACCCATGTGTCGGGTTCTTCCTGCTTTGCCAACCACTCTGTTTTTCCATTCAACATTTCCCAGCTGTCCAACCGTTGCCATGCATTTTGCCGCAACTTTGCGCATTTCCCCTGAAGGAAGCTTTAAATGAGCTAAACCGCTCTCAAAAGCAGCAACAAAGGCGGCTGTTCCCGCACTTCGAGCAAGTTGTCCGCCGCGAGAGGGTGTTAGCTCAACATTATGAACAATTGTCCCAATCGGTAAAACCTCAAGCGGTAGGGCATTGCCAACCTTAACCTCAGCATCTTGTCCCGAAACTACCGTATCATTTAAATTTAAGCCTTCGGGCTTTAAGATATAGCGTTTTTCTCCATCGCTGTATTGAATAAGAGCTAAATCGGCGCTTCTGTTTGGATCGTATTCAAACGCAACAACATTTCCTTTAATTCCCTTCTTATCTCTTTTAAAATCGATAAGTCGAAGGTAGCGCTTGTGCTCGCCCCCTTGGTGGCGAACCGAAACTCTTCCGGTTGCACCGCGACCCGAATGCTTCTTTTTAATAAACTTTAATTTTCCCATAGCTTACGATTGACTTTGAGTAACCTCAAATAAATCAATCTTCTGATCTTTGGCCAACTGAACCGTTGCCTTTTTCCAAGAAGAACCTAAAACTTCTGTTCTTCTTATTCCCGCCCTTTTAGTTTTTCCTTTCATGATTCGGGTTGTCAAAGATATAACCTTTACCTTAAATGCATCCTCAATAGCTTTTTTAATTATTGGCTTATTTACAAGAAGTGCCACTTCAAAGGTGAACCGGCCTTTGGCTGCGTCTTGCGTTGATTTTTCCGAAATTATCGGTCTTTTAATAATGTAAGAAACATCCATAATCTTACCCTTGCGCACTCTTACGTATCGTCTCTATAGACTGCTTCATAAGCAGCAACGCTTTACTGCGCAGTACTTCATAGGTATTTAGCTGATTAACAAGGTCTATTTCCACCCCTCTAATATTTCTCGCAGCCCGCTTAATGTTATCTTGTGTTTCGGACAGAATAAGCAAGATGTTTTTATTTTTAGTGTTCAGCCCTAGTTTTTCCAAAACAGAAACCATTGCTTTTGTTTTTGGTGAAATAGCCTCAAGTCCTTTAACAACTTTAACTTCTCCTGCTTTTAGCTTTTCGGAAAGTGCCGAAGTTAAGGCAGCTCTTTTCATTTTTTTGGGAAGATTTAAGGAATAATCTCTTGGTTTTGGCCCGAAGACAACGCCGCCGCCGACAAAAATAGGAGCTCGAATAGATCCATGCCGCGCGCGACCAGTTCCTTTTTGTCTATAGATTTTCCGGGTTGATCCCTTCACTTCGCCTCGTGTTTTGGTTGAAACAGTGCCTTTTCTTTGATTTGCCAAATAAACCCGTACAGCTTGGGCCATAAGCTGATTGTTAATCTTTGCTCCAAAGACCTCTTTGGGCAACTCTATTTTCTCAACAACCTTTCCCTTAAGATCGTAAACATCAACGATCAAGGAATTTCTCTTTGCAACTTTTGCTTTTTTACTCTTTATCTCTATTTTTGATTTTTGATTTTTGATTTTTGATTTTTTTTTAATTGGCATTTTCTTCCTCCTTATAAAGCGGGACAAACTTTTTGTCTTCTGAAACTTTTCTAACCATAACTAAACTATTTTTGGGTCCTGGAACTAACCCTTTTATAAGAATCTTGTCCTCTGAAACATCAATTACCTGCAAATTCTTAATTGTAACCCGCTCATGTCCCATCCGACCTGCCATTCGTTTTCCCTTATATACTCTGCCCGGAGTCGTTGTTTGACCAATCGATCCCGGCGCTCTTTCTCGGTCTGACTGGCCGTGGGTTCTTGGACCTCCTTTGAAATGATGCCGCTTAACAACGCCTGCGAAGCCTTTTCCTTTTGAAACGCCTATAACATCAACAATATCTCCCGGTTTAAATACCTCTAAAGCTTTTAACGCATCTTTAACCACATCAAGACAAGTGACCGGAATCCTTGTTCCGTCTGCAAGAAATCTTTGTGTCTGTTCAACTTTTTTTCCTACCAGCATGTTTATCATACAAACAAAAAAGGTAGCCTATTTCGGCTACCTAGTCTACACCTTGATCCTTGTGCACCTAATTAGGCTATAAACACTCCTCCTTTATGGCGCAATTATACTATATCTGCCCATCAAAAACAACTCTCTACATTTTTATCTCTATGTCAACCCCGGCAGGCAACTCTAAATGCGTCAGGCTATCAATTGTCTTGTCTGTTGGCGAAACAATGTCAATAAGTCTTTTGTGAACACGCATTTCAAAATGATCGCGGGCGTCTTTGTCGATAAACGGTGATCTGCCAACCGAATACACGCTCCTTTGCGTTGGCAGCGGGATTGGTCCCACAACCTGTGCGCCGGTTCTTATAGCCGTGTCTAAAATCTGCTGACAACACGAGTCAATAACACGCGAGTCATACCCTTTTAAACGTACTCTAATTCTTCCTTTTGGCATTTCTTACTTTTAAGGTACTTAATCTTTTGGATTTAGGCGATGATTTTTGAGATCGCGCCTGCTCCAACGGTTCTTCCGCCTTCTCTAATTGCAAACCGAAGTCCTTCTTCCAAGGCAACAGGAACAATAAGCTTAGCAGTCATTTTGGTGCTATCTCCCGGCATTACCATCTCAACGCCTTGAGGAAGAGTAACATTGCCGGTAACGTCCGTTGTTCGAATATAAAATTGCGGTCTATAACCTGTAAAGAAAGGGGTGTGGCGGCCTCCTTCTTCTTTGGTAAGAACATATACTTCTGCTTCAAACTCCGTGTGAGGAGTAATGCTGCCCGGCTTGGCAATAACCTGACCCCTTTCAACATCGGTTTTTTCAACGCCCCGAAGCAAAAGTCCGACATTATCTCCGGCTTGTCCCTCATCAAGAGATTTCTTAAACATTTCAACGCCTGTAACAACGGTTGATTTAGTCGCCTTGATACCTACAATTTCAACTGTCTCATTGACCAAAACCTTGCCTCGCTCAATACGACCTGTCACAACAGTTCCTCGACCTTTGATGGAGAAAACATCCTCAACAGGCATTAAAAATGGCTTATCAATAGCGCGCTCAGGGGTTGGAATATACTCATCAACTTTGCTCATCAACTCTAGAATTTGCTTTTCTGCCTCCGCATCACCCTCCAAAGCTTTAAGGGCTGATCCCCGAATAATCGGCACATCATTTCCCGGATATTGATATTTTGTAAGAAGCTCCCTAACCTCCATCTCAACCAAATCCAAAAGCTCTTGATCTTGAACCATATCGCACTTGTTTAGAAAGACAACAATCGAAGGAACCCCAACTTGTCGGGCTAATAAAATATGCTCCCGAGTTTGGGGCATTGGGCCGTCGGGAGCTGAGACTACCAAAATGGCGCCGTCCATTTGTGCGGCGCCGGTAATCATGTTTTTAATGTAATCTGCGTGGCCTGGAGCATCAATATGAGCATAGTGGCGCTTTTCCGTCTCGTACTCAATGTGGGTTATATTAATGGTAACGCCCCTTGCTTTTTCTTCTGGGGCGTTGTCGATATCCTCGTATTTTTTGGCTTGGGCCATTCCCTTTTTTGAGAGAACGGTTGAAATAGCCGCAGTGAGAGTGGTTTTTCCATGGTCAACATGACCAATAGTTCCGATATTTATATGCGGTTTTGTTCGCTCGAATTTTTTTGCGTCTGCCATAATTTAACAAGAAAAAAAACATCCTTATATAAAAATAAGGTTATTATGGAATATACAACATTTTCTTCCCCTCGTCAAGACCCAAAATAAAATAATATAGTGTATAATTCAACTCATGAAGATTGGAATTTTGGGAGGGAGTTTTGATCCTCCGCATTTAGGACACTACTTGGTTATTAAACAAATCCTAGAGATTCGAAAAGATATTAATAAAATTCTGCTTGTTCCGGCATTTAAACATCAGTGGAAACCCATCCAAGCAAGTGTAAAAGACAGACTGGCAATGCTCCAATCCCTCGTTAATGAAAAGACCGAAATCTCCGACACAGAGCTGCAAAGACAAGGAGTAAGTTATACCGTAGATACGGTTCGAGAAATAAAAAATAAAACAAAAGCCGACATTTTTTGGATTGTCGGCTCAGATATTTTATCTGAATTTCACCGCTGGGAAAAAACCGAAGAACTTCTAAACCTTGCCACTTTTCTTGTCTTTCCAAGAGATCCGCATCTTATACCAGGAACTATTCCGGCTGGTTTTGAAGTTATACAAAACAAAAATCTTATAACAACCAGCATCTCTTCAACAGCTATTAGACAAAGGGTGAAAGAAGGAAAATCCATTTCCTACCTAGTACCCAAAGAGGTGGAAAAATATATTGCAAAACATAACCTCTATCAATAGTTTATGACGTATATTTTGCCAGCGATTAACCCCGAGAAAGAAAAAAAACAGATTGTGCAATTTATAAAACAAACGCTCCAAAAAGAGGGTTTCCAAAATGTTGTTATTGGCGTGTCGGGAGGGGTTGACTCAACAACAAGTCTATATCTGCTCAAAGAAGCAATACCATTAAAAAACATTTTTCCTGTTCATTTATATTATTTCAACCCTGATTTAGAGTTTGAAGAAAATGCATATCACCTTTCGATTAAATCCATTGTTGATAAGCTTGCAAAAACTTTAGGGGTTCAACCCCTAAAAGATAGTATTAGGCTGGGAAATATTATGGCACGGGTAAGAATGATTCTTTTGTATGATTTGGCTAAAAAACATCAAGCGCTGGTTTGCGGAACAGAAAACAGGTCTGAATATCACTTAGGATATTTCACAAGATTTGGCGATGAAGCGTCGGATTTTGAACCAATTCGCCATCTTTATAAAACTCAGGTTTATCAACTTGCTTCGTATTTAGGAGTGCCAAAAACTGTTATTGATAAAAAACCAACGGCCGGATTATGGGCAGAACAAACCGATGAGGGAGAATTTGGGTTTTCCTACAAAGAGGCAGATCCTGTTTTGTATTTGTATTTTGATAAAAAA
>JACPTT010000065.1 GCA_016192645.1 Candidatus Levyibacteriota bacterium
GGTTCAATGGGCGGATTATTTTATTTTTTTGGGGAAAGAGCATTTACTTCCCAAACGCCCGGAATAGCAAACGCTTCAATCAACGGAGAACTGATGTTGCGGCCATACGGAACATTCCCTCACCCAAATGTTTTAGGAGGATACCTCACGATCGCCATGGCGATTGTGGTATTAAATATCAATCCGCCAGCTGGCGGACAAATATCGAATATCAAAAAGATACTGCTTGGTGGTGCCCTTATGATTGGAACCTTGGCGCTTGTTTTGACGATGAGTCGGGTTGCGATTCTGTTATGGATGGGCGTATTAGTATTTGTTAGCTTAACAAAGCTAAAGGAGAACTTCAAAAAAAGAAGGGGTTTGGCTTTTCTTTTTCTTTTGCCGATCCTTTTAATTTTTGCTGTTTCTTTTTTCTTTCCGCTGAAGGCAAGGCTGTTTGGCATAAATCTTGCGGACGAGCCGGTTGTTGAAAGAATAGCTCTAATGAAGTCTAAACAATTTTTTAGTTAACCTGCCGAGTTATCTTGAAAAACCAGTTGATATCTTTACTCTTCAACCAGTGCATAATATCTATTTGCTTATAGCGGCGGAGACAGGAGCTCTAGGAGCTGTCTTATTTTTTTTGTTCTTAGGAAAAACATATAAAAGAATCAAGAATCAAGAATCAAGAATCAAGAGCAAGAAATTCATTGTTCATAATTCATTATTCTTGATTCTATCAATGGTGCTGGTTCTTGGTTTTTTTGACCATTATTTTTTAACTCTTCAGCAAGGTAGGATGCTTTTGAGTTTTGCTTTGGGACTGTGTTGGGCAAAAAGTCTTAACAGCTAATTATCGTTTTCTTTTTCCCATATCCATTTTTTTCTGCTACAATGAGGAAGAGAAAGCCTATGGAATGGCTCCCTTCAAAAATTTTATGCAAACATGTTTTTTAATATGTTAAAAGTCTTTGCTGACGGAGGAGCACGAGGAAATCCCGGACCTGCGGCCGTTGGGGTCTATGTTGTTGACGAAAACAATCGGATTCTTTGCAAGGTTGGCCAAAAAATTGGCGTGGCAACAAATAACGTTGCCGAATATAAGGCAGTGATTGTTGCTCTTTCATTGCTTTTGCGAAAAAAGGAACTTCTGACCCACCGGCAGATCCAAATCTATCTTGATTCAAAATTGATTTTTTCTCAAATAAATGGGCTTTTCAAAATCAAAAATTCCGTATTAAGAGAGCTGCTTTTTGAGGTTCGGGAAAAAGAAGCAGAGCTTGCTGTCCCCATTCAATATTTTCATATCCCAAGAGAACAAAATAAAGAAGCAGACAAACTTGTTAATCTGGCGCTAGACAATAAGTTATAACTCTCCTACAATAGTTTTGATGAATTCTTCGATGCTCATCGTTGACAGGGAAGGTCTTTTGGGTGAGGCAATTTCAAAAAAACTTCCAAGCGAGGCAGAGGTTATTTTTATTGATGAAAGGAAAAAAGTCCCAAAAATTCCAAACAATCACTACGACTGCATTTTCTTTATCCAAAGCGAAAAGCTGGAAGAAAAAGATTTAAGAGAAGAAATTATAAAAAAGGCAGAGAATGATCGGGCAAGATTTATTTACATACTCGGGCTTTCAAAAAAAACAAAAAAATATGCCGAAGAAGTAAAAAGTTTTTATAATAAAGCAAACGTTGTCGTTTACGGAGATTTATTCGGCGAAGAAGTTGTTTTTAAGATAGATAATGCAATTAACAGGTTTTTATACCAAGTAAAAACAAAAGGCATTCTTAAGGTGTTGGGCGGCGGAACTTTGAAAACCTACCCCGTATTTTTTGAGGATGCAATAGCAAATATCTTAAAAGTTGTCTTTTTAGAACACAGGGAGAAAATTTTTTTTCTTTTTCCAAAAACAGCTTTAACCGAGCTCTCGCTTGCCCACCTAATTCAAAAGATAGATCCGCTACTGCGGATAGATTTTGCCAAAGGAGAGGATTTTGAAAAAGAAGCCTTGACTTTCCCAACAAAAGGAGAATATTTACTAGAAGAGGCTTACCCCTTAAAAAAGAAGATTGAAGGGGCACTTTCGTCTTTGACGACTGATTCTTTGTCTCCTCCTCTGCCGAAAAAAAATTCTAAAACCCCGCTTTTATTTGCTTTTTACTACTTGCTATTTATTTTAATTCTACCAAGCCTTCTAACCCTTTCTTCGGCTTTTGGCGGCGCTTGGGCGCTTAGCAACAGTAAAAAAATGATAGAAAAAGCTGATTTTTCTGCGGCTCGCAAATATGCAAGTATCTCTTTGACTTCATTTTCTTTTGCTCAAAAATCATCCGCAATTTTACTTTTGCAAGCAGGTTTAGTTGGGAAAAGAGAAGCGGTACTGCCAATCGCTTCGACTATAACTTCGGGAGGAAACATCGCGCAGACAATGGTTTATTCGCTTGATGGTTTTGAGAGTTTCAAGCTTGTTTTTACCGGCAAAAGCCATAACCCAGAAGAGGATTTTTTGGAAGGGCTAAATAAGATAAAAAAAATAAAAACGATTCTTCAGGGAACAGCCGACGTAGATGTTCCCTCATCTCTTTCTCTTCTTACAAATATAGCAGATGTTCTGCCGGCTATTTTTGGATTTGAGAGCCCAAAAACTTACCTGGTGCTTTTTCAAAATAACATGGAACTTCGCCCGGGCGGAGGATTCATTGGCTCCTATGGAATTTTAAAAGTTGACAAAGGCAAAGTGCAAAGTTTTAACATATACGATGTTTACGACGCAGACGGACAGCTCAAGGGCCATGTTGAGCCGCCTTTTCCTATTCGGCGTTTTCTTCCCTCGGTCCACTGGTATCTTCGCGATAGCAACTTTTCGCCGGACTTTGCTAAAAGCGCATCATCTTCAGCCTTTTTCTTTAAAGAGGAAGTAAACGAAATAGCAGATGGAGTAATCGGGGTTGATGTGGCTTTCGTCAAAGGAATTCTTAAAACAATCGGTCCTGTCGATGTCCCGGATTACGAAGAGAAAGTTGAGTTTAACAATCTTTATTCCCTTGCCCAAAGTTATGCACAAAAAGATTTTTTTCCGGGCTCAACCCAAAAAAAAGATTTTTTGCGTTCTCTTTTTAATGCGATAAACGAAGATGTTTTGGAAAAAAAAGATATTTCGTATCTTTCTCTTGTCGAGGAAATAGCACAATCCGTAAAACAAAAACATCTTCTTTTTGCTTATGCCGACAAAAGCATTCAAAATGTTTTTACCGTAAATCGTCTTTCTTCAAGTCTTTGGGACGATAGGGAAGAAGGTCCACCTGTTGTGAATGACTTCTTGGGAATAAGCGAGGCAAACTTGGGAGTAAATAAGGCAAATTACTTTGTAAAGCGAAAAATAAATCAGGAGACTACTCTTGGTAAAGAAGGAACTATTTCTGGAAAACTCACCCTTTCTTATCAAAATCAAGCAAGTTCCTCGGCGGGCGATTATAAAAACTACCTGCGCATTATCTTGCCGTTTGGAGCGAAGCTTTCTTCTATCTTAATTGATGAGACAGAACAAGCATTAGTAAAAGCCGTTACCGACCCGCTTGTCTATGAGAAGGCAGGTTTTGTTCCGCCAAATGGACTTGAGGTGGAGGAGACCGAAGAGCAAGGCAAAAGCATCTTTGGGTTTCTGGTAGCTATTCCTGCTCAATCATCAAAAACTGTGGAAATTGTCTATGTCTTGCCGCCCAAGCCATTACCAGACGTCTTTTCCTATAGCCTTTGGGTGTTTAAGCAGCCGGGAACAGAAGATGATCCTTACTCCTTTTCTCTTTCGTATCCGGAAGGATTTAAGCTCCTCAAAGGAGCCCCGCTCCGCGGGGCAAAAAACCTAGCGGAAGATATAAATTTTAAGATAGATTTGTTAAGCAAATAAAAGCGGGATTACGGGATCATTTGATGGGCCGCGATGAATTTTTTAAGTATGTTGTGGATCCTCTAGAGAGCCTCACAAAACCTTTAGCACAAGGATTTTCAATCTCGCCTTCAAAATCAAGGATGGTAATTCTTCTATCTCGCTTGAGCCTCTGTCCTTTACCAAAGACATGTGTTGGTATTTGATCCTGGGTTGGATATTGTCCATTTCCAGAAAATGCCCTCTCTATCTGTTCCGGCGGTTGTTCAATTAAAACACCTGGACTGATACCTCCCGGTCTTTCATGCGTCCCACCCATATTATAGAAATATAATACTAGAGTTGTTTTCTTGTTTGCTTGACGGGGAAAAAACTTTTTCCTGTCAGCAACCTGACAAAGAAGTCTGCCTTCTTGGTAAGAAAGCCCAACGGTTGTTTAAAAAAACTTGACAACCATTCTCAGAAGTAATACGATCAATGCAATGAAAAGCTTTTTCAACGAAAAGTTAACTAAATGTGTGTTAACTATAATAGTCATTCTTATTGGCTACTTTTTGCTTTTGCCTGCAAACACCTTTGCAGAAGTAACAGCCCCTATCAATTTTCGCGTTGATCGGTATGCAGAATCAGAGGATCCGTCTACAAAATATGCAACGCTACAATGGGATGCAATAAGCGATGTCGTCTCTTATAACTTATATACTGTTGGATCAAGTGATATTTTCTTTGATTCTTCGCCAACAAATGCGTACACGTTAAAATTCAATAAAAATTCTATTTTCTATTTTAAAGTAACAGCAGTAGATAAAAATGGAAGAGAAGGATCAAAAAGTCAAACAGTATCGGTAGAGTTTCCAAGCGCGGGAGTCAGCCTTACCAGCCCCAAAAACTTAAGAATTTCTCAGACAGAAACAACAGCAAACAAAAGTGTTAAAAAAGTCCATATTTTTTGGGATCCAGTCCCTGGGGCGACTTCATATATAGTATATAAAAACGCAGGGACAACATATTATTATCACATAACAGTAGATACTAATTTGTACGAAATGGATATCCCTGTTTCATCCACTTTCTACATTGCTGTATCTGCAAAAAAAAACAACTTGGAAAGCGCTCGCTCGCAGGTACTCACCATAGATCTTTCCAAAGAAGCAGAAGGCCAAAAAATGGCATCTCCGTCTGTTGTTTCAGATCTAAAAGAGGACATAAAAAATACCAATCTCGAGACAACAATGTCGCCTGAAGCTAAGACTTCCGATGAGAATATAGAAAAACTAAAAAAATTAGAGCAAGATGTTAAAAACTTACAGGGCGAGGTACAAACGCAATCAAAAAACCAAAATCAATTACAAAGACTTGTTGAAAACATTACGAACTTCTTAAAGAGAATCTTTGGATTTGGTGGTTAATTCTTCCAAATGTTAATACAGAAGAAAAAGAGAAATACCAATGCAATCCTAGCTTTATCTGCAAAAGCACGATATTTAGTTCTCCTTTCAACTAATGCACAACTGTCAATCTCTTATCTTTACGTATCTTGGCTTTTGTTCTCTGGACTTGTCGTATTGATATTTTCAATTGTTTTTCTGCTTGTTCATTCGTGATTTCTCCTACAACGCAGCCGTGAGAACATCTGCTCACTCTTGCTCTTTTACCGTAAGCGTTGCTCCTGCCGTCCAACCATAATGACGGGTCATGCCTTTCGCCGCAGTTTTTTTTAATGTTGGACTAACAAAGCTTGACTTCCCCTTGCCAAACAAATATAAAATCACTACAATTAATTCTTGCTATGCAGCAGCTTATTATCGAGGCTCAATACCCGCTTATCTTCCGCAAAGAAGAATCAAAAGCCCTTGGAGAGCATATAAAAAAGCGCCACTCGGTGGTTCTTATTGGGATGAAGCGGGTGGGGATCAGTAATTTTTTGCGATTTTTCTTATACCACGGCGGCATCAAAAAAATCTACATCCAAGACGGAAAGCAACATTTTTTTATCCCGGTTGATTTAAATGATTTAGTAGAACGAGAGGTTTCTTTTTTTTGGACTTTAACTCTCAAGCGCATTGTTGATGAAATTGAAAAATCAGCTCTTCCCCAAGAAGCCAAAAATGGCGTAAAGAGGTTATTTTTAGATAGCATGAAATCTCAAGATCTTTTTTTGACCATCGACAGCGTTCGCAAAGCCTTAGTTATGCTTTCGGAAGCTGGAGTTGAACCAACATTGTTTTTCATCCGCTTTGATAGGATAAAAGATGCCCTAAATCCCGAGTTTTTTGCCAATCTTGAGGGGCTTCGAGACGCCACACACCAAAAACTCGCTTATATTTTTACCAGCTTTAGAAGGCTTAATCAGCTTTCACCAACAGTTTTTGGCAAGGCAGCGCTTTCTTTGTTCTCAAACGATTTATATATCAAGCCGGCAAAAAAAGAAGATGTCGCCACAATTTATAAAGCCTACGAAGATCATTATAAACTTTTACTTGTGCCTTCACTTGAGCAGGGATTGTTTGACATTGTTGATGGCTACGTTCAATATCTGCAACTTGCTTTAATTGTTCTCCACGAGCAAAAACCGAAATTGGAAAGCAAATCCCAGCTTTTTGACTACTTGGTGCAAGACGAGCGAATAATCCTTCAGTCAGAAGAGCTTTGGGAAAGCTTAGATAGTAATGAGCAGGAGGTTCTTAACAAAATAAACCGCGGAGAGGAGATTAATGCCGAAGAAAAAGAAAAAGCAAGCTATCTTTGGGAGACCGGTTTTATCGCGGAGAGCAATGGTAAAAGAGCAATCTTTAATGCCCTTTTTGATTTTTATGTAAAACAAAAAACGCAAAGTCAAACAGAGACAAATGGAGTGGAGTTTACGAAGAAGGAAAACCTCCTTTTTATCTTTCTTAAGGATCACCTTAATGAAGTATGTGAGCGTGAGCAGATTATCGAGGCAGTTTGGCCAGAGGTGGAGGCGCTTGGGGTTTCGGATTGGGCAATTGATCGCCTCGTAGCAAGGGCAAGAAGTAAGCTAAATAAGCAAGGGAATAAATTTGAGATACAAACAGTTAAAACAAGAGGCTATAAACTGGTGGAAAATCCTCTTCGGGAATAATCCGGTAATTACTCGGGAATTATATGGATAAAGTTTATAATCATAAAGGAGTAGAGGAGAAGCTTTATCAACAATGGGAAAAGGCAGGATATTTTACTCCGAAGATAGACCCTTCGGCAAGCTCAGGGCAGGAAAGAAAACCCTTTACCATTATTCTTCCGCCTCCCAATGCCAATGCGCCGCTTCATTTTGGCCATGCAATGTATGTAGTTGAGGATATTCTTATTCGTTATCATCGCATGAAAGGCGACCCAACCTTATGGCTGCCTGGCGCTGATCATGCTGGTTTTGAAACCCAGTTTGTTTTTGAAAAGCAGTTAGAGAAAAAAGGAAAATCGCGCTTTGACTATGATCGAGCAACACTTTATCAAATGATCTGGGATTATGTCCAAGAAAACAGGAAGGGAATGGAAAATCAGCTGCGCCGGCTTGGTTTTTCCCTGGATTGGACGCGCACTAAATTTACTCTTGATAAAGATATTGTTCAAATTGTACATAAAACATTCAAAAAAATGTATGATGGCGGTCTTATTTATCGAGGAGAGCGACTTGTTAATTACTGCACCCATTGCGGAACCAGCTTTTCGGATTTAGAAGTTGTTTATGAGGAGAGGCAAGACCCCTTGTATTACATAAAATACGGGCCTTTAGTTCTTGCGACGACACGGCCTGAAACAAAATTTGGCGATACCGGAATTGCAGTTAATCCAAAAGACAAAAGGTATCAAAAGCTTGTTGGAAAAGAAGTAGAAATTGAAACAGTTTTGGGAAAGGCAATCATACGGGTCGTTGCGGATGATGCGGTTGATCCGGAATTTGGAACAGGCGTTGTAAAAATTACCCCATCCCATGATTTTAACGATTTTGAAATAGCCCAAAGGCATAATCTTTCCATGAAGCAAGTTATTGGGTTTGACGGAAAAATGAATGAGCATGCCGGCAAATTTGCCGGTATGTATGTGGGGCAAGCAAGAAAAGTAATTATTGAAGAAATGCAGCAAAAAGGACTCATTGAAAAAATCGACGATAAATACATTCACAGAATTGGCCTTTGCTATAAATGCAAAAATGTTTTAGAACCTTTACCCCTTGAGCAGTGGTTTGTAAGAATGGAGCCCCTGGCAAAAAGAGCAATTGAGGTTGTTAAGAAAGGAAAAATAAAGTTTTATCCCCAAAGACATGAAAAAACATACCTTAATTTTCTGGAAAATATACGAGATTGGAACATCAGTCGTCAGATTGTTTGGGGAATTCGAATTCCGGCTTGGCGTTGTCAAAAATGCAAAAATCAAAAATTAAAAAGCAAAAATACAAATCAAAATGCAAAAATAGGAAACAATGAAGAAATGGAACAATCGACTAATAATGGTTGGGTTGTTACTGATGGTACTAAACCAGAGAAGTGTCCCAATTGTGGTTCTGCGCAACTCGAGCAGGATGAAGATACATTTGACACTTGGTTTTCATCCGCGCAGTGGCCGTTTGCGACGCTGCAGACCGCAAAGGAAGGAGACTTTGGAACATTTTATCCGACAACAGTTTTGGAGACAATGTACGACATTCTCTTATTTTGGGTTGCTCGAATGGTGATGGTGGGTTTGTATGTGACGGGTGAGATTCCATTTCAAAATGTTGTTTTGCACGGCATGGTCAAAGACCCGTTAGGAAAAAAGATGAGTAAATCCAAGGGAAATGTTGTTGATCCTTTGGAAATTGTTGAGCAATACGGCGCTGATGCAGTTAGATTTGCGCTTGTTTACGGCACGGCGTTTGGCAATGATCAGTCGCTCTCATACCCAAAGCTTGAGGCGATGAGAAAATTTACCAATAAGCTCTGGAATATGGGACGCTTCATTGCGATGAAGCGAATTCAAAATTCAAAATTCAAAATTCAAAATTCAGTACAAGAGATTCTTGAGATTGCAACGCATAAAAACGATAAAACGATGGTTAAAAGAACACAAAAATTGATCAAGGAGATAACGGAGTATCTTGATGGTTACCAGTTCAACTACGCGGCAGAGCGGCTTTATGATTTTGTCTGGCACGAATTTGCCGATAAGTACATAGAAGATGTTAAAAAGAGGATTGACGACAATTCATCCTTGATTCTGAATTCATTATTCATTATTCTTCTTAAGCTTCTTCATCCCTTCACGCCTTTTGTAACGGAGGAAATTTACCAGCAACTTAAATTTGAGGGTTCGCTGATGATGCAGCCGTGGCCCAAATAACTGCCGTATGGTTAAAAAGAAATTCCCGAGTATTTACCGAAGAATTACCGAAACGAAATTCCTAGTTATTGCGGCCTCTGTTTTAATCGGTGTGGCAGTTATTATTGTGGGCGCTGATGTAGGGAAGAATATCCAAAAGAAACAAAATATAGAAAAAGAAAGGATTAAAATCGCCAAAGAGATTGAGTATTGGGAGAAAACTATAGAAAAATATAAAGATTTTAGGGATGCGTATTTTCAGCTTGCGGTTTTAAATTATCGCCTCAAAAATGCAGAAAAAGCAAAAGATTATTTGAAAAGAGTATTTGAGCTTGATCCGAATTTTGAAGAGGGAAGAAAGTTAGAAAAATTTCTAATTTCTAATTTCTAAAGAAGAACTATTGAGGTTTTTCCTCTTTTGGTGTTTCAGTGGCGGCTGGTTTTTCAGAAGGTGCGGCTTTTGTCTCTGGTTTTACCTCGCCTTCGGCAGGAGGCGCAGCCCCTTCAGCCGGAGTGACGCCTTCGGCGGGTGCGGCTTCTGCCTTGGCTGCTTCGGCTGCGGCTGCTTCTTGGGCTGCCAACTCTTCTGCTTCTTTGCTGACCAACGCCGCAATCTTAACAACTACTTGGGCGGGATCTGTTAAGATTTCAACTTCTTCCGGCGCTTTAAGACCACTAACTGTTATTTGTTCGTCAAGAGCTGCTAGCTTCTCAACGTTTACTTCTATTTTTTCAGGCAAATCTTCGGGAAGTGCTTCTACCTCAATTTCAGAAAGAGGTTGTAAAACGATTCCGACTTTGTCTATTACTGCCTTTGCCTCTCCAACAGCAACAACCGGCACCATGGCTTTTATTTTTTCTTTTAAGTTAACCTGATAAAAGTCGGCGTGAAGATATTGGTTGCTGAGAGGTTCAATTTGAACATTATGGATAAGAACAGGTTTTACCTCTCCGTTAACCGCAATATCAACAAGCCCTGTTTCTCCAGCCTCTTTAAAAACAGTTTCAAACTCTTTATCTTTGAGCTGGACCGCCAGGGATTTTATATCCTTGCCGTAGATATTAGCCGGAAGAATTCCTTCGCGTCGCAGTTTCTTTACTTTTTTCCCAAAAACACTTCTTTTCTCAACGGTCAGCTTTGGTCGTTTCATTAAGTTTATATTCTACCTTAAATACAGAAGGATTACAAGAAGTGCTATATCCAAAATACTTCAATTTACAACTTTTAATAAATATTTTGGATACATAATC
>JACPTT010000066.1 GCA_016192645.1 Candidatus Levyibacteriota bacterium
ATAGTTTTGGGAATTGACTGTGATGAAGAAGCGATTGAATACATTAATGAAAAAATCAAAAATCAAAAATCAAAAATCAAATATTGGGAACGATTAGCGTTGGCTCAGGGGAATTTTAGGGATATAGGGGAAATTGCACGTTCAAATCATTTCGAGCAAGTATCGGGAATTCTTTTTGATTTAGGGGTATCAAGTCATCAGCTTGAAGATGCCAAGCGGGGATTTAGTTTTCAAAAGGAAGGTCCGCTTGATATGCGAATGAACCATAAACTTTCTGTAAAAGCGGCAGATCTAATAAATGGCTTAACAAAAGGAGAGTTATATGAACTTTTTTCTAAATTGGCTGAAGAGCCTCGTGCTCTTGCCATTTCTGCAAGTATTATTCGGGCCCGTAGAATAAGCCCGATTAAAACAACAAGCGAACTGGTAATGGCGATTTCAAAAGTGAAAAGCCTTGCCCGTGTGTTTCAAGCATTGCGAATTGCTGTGAATGACGAATTAAATAATTTGCGAAGCGCACTGCCGCAAGCAGTCTCGCTTCTTGATCCCGGGGGAAGGCTGGCAGTTATTTCATTTCATTCACTGGAAGACAGAATAGTTAAAAATGCATTTTTAGACTTTCAAAATAAGGATTTCGGGATTATTATCACAAAAAAACCGATAGTTCCAAGTTCTTTAGAAATAAAAATGAATAAAAGAAGCCGGAGTGCAAAACTTCGGGTATTGGAAAAAGTATGAAAAAACCTGTTTTTTTTATTTTATTTATAATTGGTATTGTTTTTATTCTTTCTGTTGTTCAGATTGTGGTTTCAAACAGTCTTTCAACAAAAGGAGTAACTTTAGGAAAACTTGAGGATGAGACAAGCCTGTATAAAAAGGAAAATGCGCTGCTTAAAGAAAAGTTATTGCTGGCTTCATCTTACACGCATATTGCATCAGAGGCAGGGATACTTGGGTTGGTTAGAAACCTAAGGCAGACTTCGCTAACTTCGCCATTACCATTGGCTTTTCGGCAATGAATTGGCGCTATCGCTTTACTCTTTTTCTTTTAATCTTTTCGTTTTTTTTGGTTATCGCAAGGCTTTTCTATTGGCAGATAGTTAAGGCAGAAGAACTTTTCTCTTTAGGCCAGTCTCAATACGGAGGGCTTATAAAGATTTTGCCGCAAAGAGGCGAAATAAAAACATCGGATGGTTTTTCAATTGCCGCAAATAAGCTGACATATCTTGTTTTTGCAAATCCAAAGGAAATAAAGGATAAAGTAAAAACCATATCGATTCTTTCTTCAAACCTTGAAATTGATACGGCAACGGTTTCGGCGGCTTTATCGCTTGATCGGTTTTGGGTGCCAATCAAATCAAAGGTTGACCAAGCTACGAAAGATAGGTTAGATGCCTTGAATCTGCGGGGAGTTGGATTCCAGCAAGAATCTACCCGTTTTTACCCCGAAGCTTCCATGGCAGCTCATCTTATTGGATTTGTGGGAGGAGATAATAAGGGATATTTTGGCGTTGAGGGGTATTATGATCGGCAGCTTAAAGGAAAAGTAGGGATTGCGGTTCAAACAAAGGATGTTTTTGGAAGGCCAATCCTAACACGAGCAAACGAAAAATCCAAAGAAGTTAACGGAAGGAATCTAATTTTAAACATTGATCGAGCCATCCAGTTTATTCTAGAAAACAGATTAAAAGAGGGAATTGAGAGGTACGAGGCGTTTGGCGGCATGGCGGCTTTGATGGATCCTAGAACCGGCAGGATTCTGGCGATGGTAAGCTTTCCCTCTTTTGATCCGGGAAGTTTTCAAGATTATCCACGAGATTATTATAAAAATCCTTTTGTCTCAAACATGTTTGAACCCGGTTCTACATTTAAACCGCTAATTATGGCTTCGGCTTTGGACAGCAAGACTGTTAAGCCCGACACCAAATGTCCTATTTGTGCGGGCCCAATAACAATTGGCGATTATCAAATTAGAACTTGGAATAATAAATATAATAAAGATACAAATATGATTGAGGTAATTAAAAATTCGGATAATACCGGCATGGTTTTTGTTGGTAAATCTTTAGGGCTTTCAAAAATGCTCTCCTACCTTAAAAAATTTGGGATAGGGGAGTTAACGGGGATAGATCTTCAGGGAGAAGTCCCGCCAAATCTTAAGTCCGAGGAGTTGTGGTATCCAATTGACCTGGCAACGGCAAGCTTTGGTCAGGGCATCTCGGTAACGCCAATTGAGCTTTTGGCTGCTTTTTCTTCGATTGCTAATAACGGCATGAGAATGGAGCCCCATGTTGTTGGAAAAATTGAAACAACGGAGGGAGAAACAATTGCAATAAAACCCAAAGTTTTGGATAAACCAATTTCGCAACAAACAGCCAAGGTAATGACAGAGATGCTTGTTTATGCAGTTGAGAAGGGAGAGGCAAAGTGGGCAAAACCAAAAGGGTATAGAATAGCGGGAAAAACGGGAACGGCGCAGATTCCGGTTGCCGGCCATTATGACCCCAATAAAACTATTACCTCTTTTATTGGTTTTGCACCGGCCAATGACCCAAAGTTTTCAATGCTTGTTGTTGTTGATCGTCCAACAACTTCAATTTATGGCTCAGAAACCGCCGCGCCCATTTTTTTCGAAATCGCTAAAGACCTTCTTACCTATTACAACATTCCCCCAACGGAGTAAAATTGAGGCGCCACCCTAAGGGTGTCCATTCAATTTCAGGAAAGTGAATTAAAAGCAAACTCGACCTCGTAGGTTCCACGCACGCAACCTACGAGGTTGGATGAAGAGGTTGGATGAAGGTGGAGAAGGAGGCTTAAAAAAGGTATAATACGCACATGTGGCAAGATGTTAAGAATGTTTATCATCTAATTGCTGCTTTTTTGGCGAATTTGTGGTTTGGTTTTCCTTCAAAGAAGCTCACCGTTATCGGAGTGACTGGTACTGATGGTAAGACAACCACGGTTAATTTAATCTATCATATTTTGAAAACCTCAGGGAGAAAGGCTTCGATGATATCCAGCGTTGGCGCCGTAATCAATGGAAAAGTTTATGATACCGGATTTCATGTTACTACTCCTTCTTCATGGCAGCTTCAGAGGCTCTTGAAAAAAGCGGCCTCTATCGCTCGGGGTCCTGCCACGACTTTTCCCATGAGTGCTCGTTCTAGTCTCTCCAGCAAGCTGGAGCCGAACGAACTGCGCGCTCATGGGAGCCCTAGTC
>JACPTT010000068.1 GCA_016192645.1 Candidatus Levyibacteriota bacterium
CAAGCTTTTTTTTGAGGTTATTTCCATCAGACAGGAGAGAAGAAATTTTGGTTTTTGAATTTATTGACTCTTTGGAATAATAGAGAAGCTGAAGTAGCAATAATGCGGACATTAGAGCTATCAAAACAAAAACAAATAAATAGATTTTTTGTTTAATAATGCTCTTAAGGTAAATACTTAATTTCATTTCTGCAGTCGTATTTAGTATATCAGATTTTGTTTACCCCACCCATTATCTTTGAATCCTGAGGGAAATCTGGTAAAATCAATTTAGCTGCGCCTGTAGCTCAGCGGATTAGAGCACCTCGCTTCGGACGAGGGGGTCGGGGGTTCGAATCCCTCCAGGCGTGCTTCTTATGAATCGTTTGTTGCCACTTATTAAGCTTTTCCTGGGTTGGCCTATTTCTCTTCTTGCCCTAATTTTTATCTTCAGGCTGATTATTGCCAAAGGCGAAATCGTTTTTCCAAACATTTCGGAAATAAATTTCCCGCTGTTTTTTTTGGGGATACTAATATTACTTTTTTATTTTTTTCTTCGAAGTTTTTTTTGGCAGCAAATCCTCAAAGAGAAAGGATATAAAATACCCTTTACCGAAGTTGCATGGCTTTGGGCAGCTTCGGAGTTTAAACGCTATGCGCCGGGAAAAATTTGGCTGTTTTTAGGGCGCGCCATGCTTTTTTCAAGGTATGGAATAAAAAATAAGGATATCTTTGCCGCACTGTTTATTGAAGTAAGTTTTTTAGTTTTAAGCAGTATCTTGCTTTCCCTTTTTTCTCTCCCGCTAATTATTAAAGTAATACCCTTCTTTCAATTTATGTCAGATCCGCTAATTTTTTTCCTACTTCTTTTCCTAATTGCAGTCGGGACTCTTCTTTTTATTTTTAATGCGCGTTTTGCTAAAAAAATTAATCTCAAATCGCCTTTGTATATTCTCCCGGATTTTCCTCCGAACGTAAATGTGCGGCTCTTGCTCATTTCCCTCATTTTTATGTCTCTGTTTGGCTTGGGAGTTTATATTACAATCTTGGCTGTTGTTCCTTTTCCCGGAACTCCGATTGGATGGACTTCTTTTTTTGTCTTTGCTTTTTTAATAGGCTATCTTTCTTTTGTTACTCCCATGGGATTGGGAATCCGCGAAGGCGCAATAACGCTTGGACTTTCCAAGTTTATAATGCCTGCGGCAGCCGGCATGCTATCAATTTATTCGCGCATTATTCTTATCTTCGTTGAATTTATCTTTCTGGCTTTTGCGTTTTTTTTCTCTCGTTCCAAAAAGCTGTTTTTTCAAAAATCACTCAACTGGCTTCAAGCGCACAAATCGCAAGTTATTCTTATTTTTTTTATTTTTTTATACATTATTTACTTTACGACAGCGAGTTTTCTTCGGCATGAAAATTTTTACTCCGGACGTTATGATTTAGGCAACATGGACCAGGTGGTTTGGAATACCTCGCAAGGCAGAATTTTTCAAGCCTCATCCGACGAGAATGGGGGACTCGCGGCAGTTTCGCGGCTTTCAGCCCATGCCGATTTCATCCTGATTTTAATCTCGCCGCTTTATCTTCTCTGGTCAGATCCAAGAATGCTCTTGTTTCTGCAAACGCTTATTCTTGCTTTAGGCGCGGTTTTTGTTTTTTTGCTGGCAAAAAAAATCACCGGTAGGGAAGGAGTAGGACTTTTATTTTCCGTTTTGTACCTTTTAAACCCGCACATTCAACACGCAAACCTGTATGATTTCCACGCAGTTACTTTTGCAACGACTTTTCTGCTTGGCGCCTTCTACTTTCTCATTGAAAAAAAATATGGCTGGTTTTTGTTATTGGCAATTCTTTCCGGACTTGCAAAAGAGCAGATATGGCTTATTATCGCTCTTTTTGGCGCTTACATTTTTGTCTTTGCGAAAAAACGCCTTTTTGGCACGGCTGTTTTTCTTACTTCGCTGGGTCTATTTTATTTCCTTATCTGGCAAATAATGCCAAACGCACGAGGCGCCCAGCATTTTGCTCTTTCGTATTATTCTGATTTCGGAGATTCTCCAACCATGATTGTTAAAAACGTTTTATTTTCACCAGATAAAATCTTTAGAACGCTCCTTCTGCAGGACAGAAAGGATTACTTGTATCACTTATTTCTGCCTCTTGGATTTCTTCCCTTTCTTTCTCCATTATCTCTTCTATTTGCGCTGCCGGACATCTTGATCAAGCTTTTAAGCAGCAACGCGAATCTGCGCCAAATTTATTATCACTATACGGCCGTCATCACGCCATTTCTATTCATTGGCGCGATATTTGGCATAAAAAACCTGCAAAGGATGTTTCCCAAACTTCCTTTGCTTTTTTATTCGCTATGCTTAATACTTACTACTTTATACGCCGCCTATTCTTTTGGCCCGCTTCCTTGGGCAAAAAATCCCAATATTGACATGTTCATAAAACCCCAACCCAATCGAGAAATTATAAAGAATCTTCTTCCAAAAATCCCTAACAAATATTCTGTCGCCGCGACGAATAATCTGGGATCGCACTTGTCTTCGCGAGAAAAAATTTTTACTATTCCTGTTGGCGTTGACAAGGCAGACATTCTTGTATTTCTTCTCAACGACACTTTTGCCCAGCCTTCCCTAAAAGCCCAGAAAGAAATGGCAGAAAAACTAAAAGACGATAAAGATTATGTGCTGGTTTTTGAAAAAGATGATTTTGTTGTTTTTAAAAAACAAGGGGTTGAACTATCTTTTTTCGATTGAAGTAAAAATAAAGAGCAAATAAAAATACGATAATAGCGCCCAAACGGATTGCAAAAAGTGAACCAAAATGCTCGGCAAAAAAACCTATCTGAAAGCTTCCAATCGGACTCATTCCCAAAAACATTAAAGTATAAATACTCATAACCCGCCCTCTGAGGCGGTTATCAACCATATGCTGAATAGTACTGTTAATTGTTACAAACTTCATGGTAAGACCAAAACCTACGAAAAACAAGAAAATAAACGCAAGCTGTATGTTTGGGGTAAGGGTAAACAAAAAGATCGCAATAGAAAAAAGAAAACTTCCGCCAAAAATAAAAACAGCCGGATTTACTTTTTTTGAGTAGGCGGAGACAAGAATGGTAGCAAGGACGGCTCCTAAACCGCCCGACGCATGCATATATCCAAATCCGGAAGCACTCGCGTGAAATATTTTTTCGGCCACAACAGGCAAAATCGTAGAATATGACCAGCCGAAAATAGATGTAACCGCAACGAAAACTAAAAGCATTTTTATCGCCGCGTGGGAAAAGGAATAGGTGATTCCTTGTTTAATCGCCTTAAGGGGATGAAGGCCAAGGTTGGGAACCATGGGTTTTACAAAGATTAGAAAAAGAACAATAGCAAACGGGATGAAACTAAAACCGTTTAGAACAAAACCAACTCCCTCTCCCATAGTGACAATTATTGCCCCGGCCATTGCCGGCCCAATAACACGGGCTCCGCTAAAAACCCCGGCATTGAGCGCAATCGCAGATGCCATTTCTTTTTTTCCTACCATTTCAATAACAAATGCATGCCGTGCCGGCATATCAATCGCACTTATAAGACCTGCCAAAAAAGCCAAAATTATAATCTGGAGCACGGTTATAACCCCGGAAATTGTGAGAAATCCCAGTATAAATGCAAGAATCATCGAGCTTATTTGAGTAAAAATAAGTATTTTCTTTTTTGCGAATCTATCCACAATAACGCCGCCGAATAAACCAAAGATAAGAATGGGCAGGCTCCCAAGACTACTCACAAGTCCCACCATAAAAGCGGATTTTGTGAGCTGGAACACAAGCCATCCAAGCGCAACTATCTGAATCCAGGTTCCGACAAGCGAAAGCAGCTGCCCAATAAAATAAAGCCTATAATTGCGGTGTTTTAGGGCCGGGAAAGCTTGGAAGAATGTACTAATCAAGGGGTTTTGGGTAAGAGCGATCTCTTGACTTTCATTAATAATATACTCTTCTTCTTTTATTTTGGGCATGGGCTTTTAGTATAACACATCTTATACCTTTTATACCTTGCGAAGGAAGGTTAAAAAATATTAATATAGACATATGATTACGGTTGTTAAAGCATCGGGGGAAAAAGAGCCTTTTAGTGAAGAAAAGGTTCGCGCCTCAATTCGGCGTGCCGCCGTAGCAAAAGAACTGCAGGAGCAGGTTGTCGAACACGTAAAAAGTAAACTCTACGAGAACATTAAAACTTCCGAGATTTATCGTCATATCATCGAGTTTTTAGCAACCTCTAAAACTCCCTTCACCAGATCGAAGTACAGTCTTAAACAGGCGATTATGGATTTGGGGCCAACCGGTTATCCGTTTGAGGATTTTGTCGCCGAAATCCTTAAAGCCATGGGCTGGGTAACAACCGTCCGAACGATATTGCAGGGAAAATGCGTAACGCATGAAATTGATATTACTGCCATTAAAAATTCGGAAAAAGCAGTTATTGAAGTTAAATTTCATAACTTGCCGGGAACAAAAACCGGCATCCACGAAGCTCTTTACACAAAAGCCAGATTCAACGATGTTGTGGAAAAAAACGATTTTAACCAAGTTTGGTTAGTAACCAATACAAAGATTTCTTTGGATGCAATCACTTACGGCGTATGCATGGGAATGAAAGTCATAAGCTGGAATTATCCGGAAGACGGAAGTCTTCGCGACCTCATTGAGCAAGTTAGATTGCATCCAATTACCGCTCTTACAGCCCTCTCACAAAGCCAAAAACAAAAATTGCTCGAAAACCACGTTGTTCGCTGTCTGGATATCTGTCAAAATCCAACCGTGCTTGATCAGCTTGAGATTAACGATGAACAAAAAAAGGCAGTCCTTTCCGAAGCGCAGTTTGTCTGCAACCGCGTATGATTCTCCATGTTGACATGGATGCCTTTTTTGCGGCGATTGAGGAGCGCGATAATCCCCATCTTCGGGGAAAAGCAATTGTCGTAGGCGCCGATCCAAAAAATGGGTACGGCAGGGGAGTAGTTTCAACCGCAAACTACGAAGCACGCAAATACGGAATCCATTCTGCCATGCCCATTTCGGTTGCTTACCGTGTAAACCTTAATGCAGTCTTTTTACCGGTTGATATGGTTCGCTATAAACGCGTTTCCGAAGCGATTATGAGAATCCTTCGGAAATACGCCGTTTATTTTGAGCCGGTTTCCTCGGATGAGGCGTACCTTCAGCCAAATTTAAAATTTAAAATTAAAAATTCAAAATTAGAGTACCAAGAAGCAGAAAGAATCGCAGAGAAGATAAAGAAAGATATATGGAATCAGGTGAAGTTAACCTGTTCTATTGGAATTGGGCCGAATAAATTAATCGCCAAAATTGCTTCGGATCACCAAAAGCCTGATGGATTAACCATTGTAGAAACCAGTGAGGTTCAAGGCTTTCTTGATCCAAAACCGGCAACTGTTCTTCCGGGCATAGGCCCAAAAACCTATGCGGTTTTGCATCAAAAGTGGGGGATTAAGACAGTTTTCGATCTGCGCCAAGTTCCCAAAGAAACACTTATTGAGGTCTTCGGAAAAAACGGAAAGTGGATTTTTGAAATTGCAAGAGGCATTGATAGGCGGCCGGTTGAAGAAGAACACGAAATCAAATCGGTAGGCCGACAAACAACCTTTGAGACAGACACCAATAATTCGCAGTTAATCATCAGTGCTATCTTTGAATTGCTGGAAGAAACATTTCAGGAACTTAAAGAGCAAATGTTGAAAGGCAACACGCTAACAGTTATTGTCCGTTATGCCGGTTTTGAAACCCATACCTCGCAAGAAACTATCATAAAAGAACTTAATTTTGAAAAAGCCAAAAATCTTTCCCTTAAACTCTTGCTTCCGTATTTGGGAAAAAATCGTAAAATCCGCCTAGTTGGAGTCAGAATAAGCGGTTTTGGTCAAAAATAGTAAAAGACTTGATAAAGAAATCCGTATAGTTTGACGAGCTCTCCGATAACTTGCCGTGAAACTTCTTTTTTCGGCTGAACGTGCTCAAAAAGATTAAGCAAAACAAACGACCTTCTAATGTTTTCAGGCAGTGAACGGTCGAGTTTAATTGATTCTGAATAGGGAACATACGGGTCGTTTTTATCGTGGAGGATAAAAATCCGAGCTCTAAAGTTTTTTAAATTTTGCGAAGGGCTTAACTTTTCAAAAATTTCGCGCTGTGTTTCTTGGGCAACCCTTAACTCATCAAAACTTTCACCCCATTTTTTCTCTTTTGCAATCTCAAGAAGATGATTTACTGCTCCTTCGGCCGGCTGCCAGGCTGAATCTTTTTCGGTAAGAGCCGCAAGATAATCCCTAAGGCTATAGTACCCGCCAAAAAAAACAAGCGAGTGAAGCTTTTCGTTAATCCGCGGATTTTCGGCCGCAACTAGCGCAATTGAGGAGCCAACCGAAAAACCAACAAAAGATATCCGATTTTTGTCAACCGCCGAAATCGCCTCAAAGATGAAACGCCCCTATCCAAAATCTCAAGCCTTGGCCAAAAAACAGCATATCCTAAGCGGGCAAGTGTCTGAGCAAAGTTAAGAAGAATCACCTTATCCTTTTCTTGTGTTTTCACTCCCATAGCCAAAATCAGCGCCGGTTTTGGCTTTTCCGAAGCGGGAGTAATAAGATCGGCAACGATCTTTCCGTTTGCGGAATCGAGTTCGATTTTTGCCTGCTTGGGAACAGAGGTCAATAATTGAAGGGGCTTTGCGGGAATCTGGGGAAACTGTTCGGAAATAAAAAGTATGACTTTAACATGCGTAATCAATGGTTTGGAAAAAATAACGCCAATAACAAAAATTCCGGCTAAAAGAAAAAGAAAGATTTTAATTTTCATTTCGACTTTTTCTTTCCCAAAAACACGGCAAATAAATAAACAAGGCTTCCTAAAATACCAAAAATTACATCGTTTTGGGTGTCAAAAACACCTCTAACATTATGCGTTCCAAAAAAAACATCCGTATAATACTCCTGCGCTTCCAAAAGAATATGAATTCCGTTCCCAAGCACCAGCCCAATTGGCATTGAAAATCCAAGCGCTCCCGCAAATACAGCCGCAATTGCGCCGGTTCCGTGGAAATGGGGAATAAGATCAAAGTAGAAATAAGTATCATAGAGGTCAAACGAGTTGCCTGCCATATCAAGCCAGAAGATTGAGAGATAAAGGTTATCAAACCAAAAAGGATAGCGCTTCCATTTTTTTCTAACAAAATATAAAAGAGGGAAAAGAAGACTTAGCGAAAGAACGATAACAAGGTTTCTAATTGGAATTGCTTTTCCGGCAAAACGCGGATCATTGGGAAAAAGCATCACCTCCACCAAAAAGTAAAAAATGGTTAATCGCAGCAGCAGATTAACGATTAATCCCATACTTTCATTATAACTAAAAGTTGTATACTGTAAAGAGGAAATGAATGGGTTAAAATTTGTTTTAATTGCTTTTTTTGTCTGGCGGATTGCTTTGTTTCTACCGCTTTTTGCCTCTGAACAATTCCTTTCCTACCGTCAAGGGTATGACTACACCAATATCTGGAAGTTTACAAAACCGTATGAACCGGTTTCGCATTTTCTTATCTACCCTTGGGCAAATTTTGACGGTGTCCATTATCTTTCAATTGCCGGAAGCGGTTATAACAACGAAAATCTTGGTTTTTTCCCGTTATTTCCGGCAGTGATCGGGCTTACTTCTTCTCTGTTTGGGGGAGGAGAGACCTTTGGTGCAATTCAATTTTTTGCGGGATTTTTACTGAGTAATCTTGCTTTTCTCGGCGCTCTTTTTGTGCTATATAAGCTTATTAAACTTGACTATTCGATAAAAGTCGCAAGGCTTACCGTTTTGTTTTTATTAGTATTCCCAACCTCTTTTTTCTTTGCCAGCATTTATAGCGAGAGTCTTTTTCTTCTCTTGACTCTGTTCTCGTTTTACTTTGCTCGGAGGGAAAAATGGTTTCTGGCCGGTATTTTTGCAATGTTAACAACCCTAACTCGTCTTGTGGGTATTACTATTCTTCCCGCTTTGCTTTTTGAATTCTTTAAGCCATTCTTTCAACCTCCCTTCCTCCAACCTCGTAGGTTTCACGCACCCAACCTACGAGGTTGGACTAGGGCAATCCTTGCCGGTTTACCTATATTGCTAATTCCGATCGGCTTTTTAGGTTTTGCCCTCTACAACCACATGCTTACAAATGATGCATTTTATTTTATTAAAGCCCATGGAACACTGGCAAACAGCAGATCGGTTGAAACGGTCATTTTGATTCCGCAAACTGTATTTCGTTACGGCAAAATTCTCTTGAGCTTTCCTTACACACAATTTGAGTGGTGGATTGCATTATTGGAGCTTGCGACTTTTGTTTTCGTTGCGGCTCTTCTCTTTATTGCCTGGAAGAAAAAAGTAAGAACGTCTTATTTGGTTTTTTCGCTACTTGCTTTTCTTATCCCCGTGTCGTCGGGAACTTTTAGTGGTTTACCTCGCTACGTTTTAGTGCTTTTCCCAATCTTTATTGCTCTGGCGTTAACAAAAAATAAACTAATTCAGATTGCATATGCAGTGGCGTCTGTTATTCTTCTCTTTATCCTTCTCATGCTTTTCTCCAAAGGTTATTTCGTGGCATAGCCTCGAAAATTATGATATACTGTTTATTACGCTCTTGGTGGGTGTAGCTCAATGGTAGAGCATCAGGTTGTGGTCCTGAGGGTTGCGGGTTCGATTCCCGTCACTCACCCATAGCTTTGATGTAGTTTGTTCTCTTGAAATTGGCCATCTTTTCTTTGATACTATATCTATGCTGACAAAGTCTGATGTAAATCAAATAAGAGGTGTTGTTCGCGAAGAAGTGGAAAACGTCGTTACGAATAGGTTAAAACCTGTTAAAAAAGATCTGCGACACCTTAAGAAAACTGTTGATATTATTGCAAAAAATTATGACGAAGGAGACGTAAAGCTTAATAGAAGAGTTAAACGAATCGAGCATCACTTGAGTTTATAATTTAGTTTTACGCCTCGGGATGAAGTCGGAAAAGCCCAGAGATTTTTGCAAAAAGTACACCGGTTAGAAATCCGCCCACATGAGCAAAAAAAGCAACGCCCCCGGACTCCCCCATAAATGGAAGAGACACCGTGCCCGAAATAAGCTGAAGGACAAA
>JACPTT010000069.1 GCA_016192645.1 Candidatus Levyibacteriota bacterium
AAGCAGAAGGGTAAAGTTAGTTCAAGAAAAGAATCAGTAATTATCCTGGATTTATTATTCTAGTGGATTGTTTGGGGATTCGACTTTTACTCTAATTTGAATTATTTCTCCAGGACTTTCCCATCTCATTTTTTCTGCTGCTTGCTTCATATCAATTTCTCTAGAATCGTTGGGTTTATCTGCCAGTTTGAAGATAGCAATTGCTCCCTCTGGATCTTCAGCTATTTCAATATCGGATAACCCTCTTATAAGGCCTAAGAATATCCCGCGATGATAATTGATAGGCTCTAGACTAGGAAACAGTTTTTCTACTTGACTCCTTTAATAATACTACAAGCTCTTTGAACAATTGGTCTTTTGTCTTTGCGTAACGCCATTCGCTTTCTTTTAGATGGTATTCAAAGTTTACTTTAACACCGTTAAACTTGGCAAGTCTTCTTTTGGTAAATGACCAGAAGTTCTCAATACCGTTGATGTGATTACCAGAACCGTCTGAGAACTCCTCTGAATGGTTGATACGAAAGTGTTTGTCATAACCGACATCAACCAATCCGTCATAACCTCGCCATTTGTCGGTATGGATAATTGCCTTGGGGCTGATCTTACCTCTGATGATTTTCTGTAGTGTCGGTTTCCTGCAGTTTGTGACAATCTCGGTGTAGACCCGACCATTCCTTTCAAAGATACCAAATACTGGTTGCTTGTTGGTACCTCTACCACGTTTACCGGGTACACCCCGTCTTCTTTTGCCGCCAAAGTAAGCCTCATCACATTCGGCTTCTCCCTTAATGGTTCTTTTAAACTCTTGAAGCTGATGGTAGTATATGAGTGTCCTGAACAACCGGTAAAACCGATTGATGGTATTTCTGTTAACAGGAACTATGAGACTTGCTTTAGTGGCATCAATATCGACGCAAAAACACCAAATGACTTTTTTAACTTTAAAACTGCTTAATTTGCTTAATCTGACAAGCATTTAGACTAGTTTAGCAGATGCTGTTCTAGTCTAGAGCCTACCATAATAATAGATGGGTTGAAAGCAGCGGAAATGGAGAAGGTAAGAACCGAGTTAAAAAAGCTCAAAATAAGTTACAGGAAAATTCGTGGTATGAAAGATGAGCAGGATAGTGTTCTGAGGCTTGCAGATAGTATTGCAGGGTTTTTAAGAGATTGTGTTGAAAAACAGCCGTATGCTCTACGACTCTTAAAAAAGTTCAAAAAGGCCAAAATTATTGTTGAAGTATAAGCAAAGCTTTTCTTCGAATAAACAGAGTTTTTCTGGCTTAATTAAACTTTCGTGTTGGTTTTTGTAACCTAATGTCTTTTACTACGAGATAGCTTTTCTTGGTTGTAGAAGTAGACAAACCATTTCATAAAGTTCTCCCATCGTTCAGTCTTTAAACCTCTATGGGCAAGCCATCGTTTTGCAAGATGACCGAATTGGGCTTCAAGTTCATTAGTAGTTTTGGGCATCAGAGGATGATCTAAAAACTTGAATGATCTTTGGGGAAGTACCAGAAGAATACGAATTGCTTTTCTTGCTCCTTTATGGATATACCACCAGTTGCCAAACTGATCATAACGTCTCTCAAGAAGATAACTAAAATTTCCTCGATGCCATTTCTCAATATCCTGACTCCAGTCGCGAAGTGCGCTTTTGGACTCAATCAGCCAGACATGGTCAGCAAGTTTGCGTAGTTTCTGAATCCTTTCGTCTTTGGGTTTCTTGCCAAGCATCGAGACAACACGACGATGCATGTGTGCAAGACAGATCTGATGGGGTGAATGTGGAAAGACTGCTCTTACCGCTTTAACGATACCGGTACCGTCATCTGTGACAATTCCGGTAAAGTTGTAACCGGCATCAAGAAGACCTTTAAGATCCTTGATAATTTTTGTCGATACTTCCCGTTTGGCAACAGAGATTTTAAGAAGTAGTAAATTTTTGGATTGTCTGTAGGCCATTAACACAAAGCGTCTGCCAAACCACAAACCATCGATTAACAGGTATGCAACTTCCATACCAGATTGATCAAATACCGGTAAGGCCGGAGAATCATCAAGAAGCTTATGGAACTTGTTTACCAAGTGTTGGATTGAATATCCAGAGGTTGCAGAAAGCATCTCATAGGTTACTCCCCACAAAACATAGTCTTTAAAGAGTTCACGAATTGTTTTGGAAACAAGTGGACGATTGTAGCGGAGCTTGCTAGTTTTACAAAAAGTACATCGGTATCTTTTCTTACCAGTTGATGTTTTTCCCCACGCAATTAGTTTTCTACTACAGGTTACACAGACAGACCGTTTTTTTAAAAGTTTCCATCTTAATTAAACGATAATTGAAGATTTATATTGTTACAAGTGGCAAATCTACTGAAATTACCAACACATTAGTTTAATTACGCCCTTATTTCGTTTACATTCTAACTAACTTCAAAAATACTGTCCTTTATATTGGAATTACTAATAACATGGACTAGTTAATGGATTTTCCAAAAAATACAATTTGAAGAAACTTATTTACTTTGAAGAATTTAACAATGTGAAAGATGCTATTTCGAGAGAAAAACAATTAAAAAATTGGCACAGAGATTGGAAATTGGATTTGGTTAAATCAAAAAATCCAAATTTCGAAGATCTTGCAACTTAGATCCCGAAATAAATTCGGGATGACA
>JACPTT010000072.1 GCA_016192645.1 Candidatus Levyibacteriota bacterium
AATCCCAAAAGGAAAAGGACGGCTTTTTTCATGCGACCATTATATATCGAAGATTAATTAAAACCAAGCACCTTAAAAAGAGCAGTGAGGGTTTTTTTAAGTTCGGAGACGTCGGATCTTTTTTGCTCCCGAAGGATTCTTTTTGCCAAACGCGTAATGAGCAAAAGTGAAGAAGGAATGTCTAAATCGTTATCCATGTAGTGAATGAAGCGCTGGAAATATTTACTAGCCGAGATTTTTTTGCCTAATCTTCCTGGCTTTAGCGATTTCGCTTTTTGAACTTGGTCTAGAAATTTTTTTGCCTGCAAAAATTCCGACTCATCAAATTCCCAGGGCAATCGATAATGGTGGGATAATAAAACCCAGCGAATTGTGTTTGCCGAATATCTTTTTAAAAGATCGGAGATCATGACTAAATTTCCCAGCGACTTTGACATCTTTTCGCCATCGCACAGAACCATTGCCGTATGCAGCCAGTATTTTACAAATGGCTTTTTACCGGTAAAGCCTTCGGATTGGGCAATTTCGCTTTCGTGGTGGGGAAATATTAAATCTTTTCCACCGCCATGGATGTCGATGGTTCGACTATGCTCACCATCGACCCTGAGCTCGTCGAATGGGTCGATCTGCTTACCTAAATAACTATTGATCATTGCCGAGCACTCAATATGCCATCCCGGCCTGCCCTGAGCTTGCCGAAGGGGCCTGCCTCCGCCAGCTGGCGGACCCCAAGGACTATCCCAGGAGGGTTCGGCAGCCTTCGATCTTTGCCATAACACAAAGTCAAGCGGGTCTTTTTTAAGCGGATCGTTGGGATTATTTCCCCGCTCTTTTGAGATAAGAAGCATCTGCTCCTTATTAAAACGTGAAAGCTTGCCGTATTCTTTATCTTTATTAACTTCAAAATACACATTTCCGTTTTTTTCATACGCAAAACCCTTATTTAAGAGCACTCTAATGATATGTATTATTGTAGTGACAGAGCCTGTGGCTTTTACATAATGCGTGGGCGGCAGAACATTTAACGCGCGCATATCGGAAAGATAACGTTTTGTCCAAAAATCCCCCAGCTTTTTCCAGTTTTTGCCTTCTTCTTTTGCCCGTTTTAAGATGTCGTCGTCAATATCGGTAACATTTTGTACATACGTAACTTTGAACCCTTTGAATTTGAGGTAGCGAACAAGCACGTCAAACGAAACATAGGTAAAAGCATGACCAAGATGCGTTGTGTCGTAAGGCGTAATCCCGCAGACATACATCCGGACATCCCGGCCGCGGAGCGGGACAAATGGTTCTTTTTTGCGGGTGAGGGAGTTATAAAGTTTTAGCATGGAAGATATATTATAGCAAACTTCAGGCTTTTCGCTTATAACACATAAAGCCAAGATGACACATGCTGATATTGGGTATTGCATTGTAGTGTAAATTTTGCTACTATCTGGGGAGATTTTTTTATGAGCGGAGAAAGAGACCATTTAGCAGCTACCCATGTTGTAAAACATCCTTTGGAATCTGAAGGGATGATTGAAGGGTTAGTTGTTGCTGGAAGACCACCACTAGTATTGACACATACAGTTCAAAGGCAATTAGCTGATGGTCGTGTAGAGATTTTAGGTACAACTCATATTTGTTTTGTACCACCTATCGGAACATCCAGAGATGATACCATTGTATGGACTCACAAACCTAACGATCATCATGTACGGTTTGAAACAAATACAGGCGCGCCGCTGGGTGAAGCTACTCGTTATTTTGTAACAGCAGAACAAGCATTAAGAATTGGAGAGAGGGTTAGACAACTTACTGGTCTTAATCTGACAGAAAGAATGGAAACAATTGAGGGGCCTCGGGTTATTTAAGAGTTGGTAAACTCCCACTATTCGTGCCAAGGAATTCGAGATTACTCGCACTAAGTTTATTGATACGTGACCCCAACCGGATTCGGACCGGTGTTAGCTGGCTGAAAACCAGCTGTCCTAGGCCGCTAGACGATGGGGCCTCAGAAACATTATAGTCCAAACAAAATCCCTAGGCAACCCTACATCTAGACCCCAGCCTTACATTAAAGCTTTTTTAGCCTAGTTTTTTGCGCAGATCCTCCAGGACGTCTTTGGCAGCACCTTGCCCGCCTAAACCAAAGGCAATACCTCCAGCAATTGCCAGCATGGCAACAAATCCCGTAAAGAGGATTCGTATCAAATCGGTAGCAACGCCAAGCTGATTAAGAACCGCCAGCACCACAAATACCACAACTGCCCAGCGGGTTACCGAAGCAATTGCTTGTGCCGTATCTGCGGATACCCCATGTATAGACGCTAAAACAACATCATGGGATAGTTTTGCAAAAGCAAAACCGACCAGGGCTATTATTGCCGCAACAAACACATTTGGCAGGTAGAGTAAGAATTGACTAAGAACTGTTACTACCTGTGGCACACCCCAGACATCTGTGGTGGGTATCAAGAATATAATAATCACAAACCATCTGACGATTTCGGCCAAAATGTTTGTCCAGGTAAACTCTTCTTTCATCTCCGGCACACCGTATTTTCTAAGGAATGCCTCGACTTTAAGGGCTTTAAAGAACTCGGCAACAAGCTGCCTTAAAAGTGATGCAATTATTATGCCAAGAAGAAGAATTATTACTCCGGCAACAAATTTGGGGACAAAGGCAACAACTGCCGCAAAACCGACATTAAGCGATAATAAAACAGTTTGTCCAATATCGGGCACGTTCATTTTTCAACAAGTCTAACTTGTTTTCACCTCCTTTCTCTTTGAAGGATTAATATAAAAAAGAGGGTGCGATCTTAACGCATGGGTTTTTGAAAAAAATGTGGTGCTTTCGCGCTTAATCTCCATATATAAGCTTGAAAGGTGATCTCTCTCAAGTGTAACACTCTTACGACGCTTGTCAAGTAAGTAAATTCCTTGCTATAATCAGTTGAATGCGGGCCGTTAGCTCAGCGGTAGAGCAGGAGCCTTTTAAGCTCTTGGTCACAGGTTCGAATCCTGTACGGCTCACATTTTCCGCCTTGGCAATTTACAGAACTTCCAAAATCTGCTACACTTTTAGATTCCACGCATTTCTTAAATCCCTATGGATACGATAATAATTAAAGGTGCTCGAGAACATAATTTAAAGAATATTGACGTTGAAATTTCCAAGAACAAACTAGTTGTTTTTACCGGTCTTTCGGGCAGTGGAAAATCCTCGCTTGCCTTTGACACAATTTATGCCGAAGGCCAACGGCGGTATGTTGAAAGTCTTTCCTCATATGCCCGGCAGTTTTTGGGGATTATGAAAAAGCCCGATGTGGACTTAATCGAAGGGCTTTCTCCGGCAATCTCAATTGACCAAAAGGGCGCTTCGCATAATCCCCGCTCAACGGTTGGAACGGTGACTGAAATTTACGATTATCTGCGGCTTTTATTTGCCCGTGTTGGCCATCCTCATTGTTCAAAATGCGGCCGCGAAATCTCCCATCTTTCAAAAGAACAAATCACAAACGCAATCTTGGGTTTAGTCAAAACAAAAAGCCCTGTTGATTTCTTAAAAATTCTTATTCTCGCCCCTTTAGTAAAAGACCGAAAAGGCGAATATACCGAGCTTTTTTTAGATCTAAAAAAAAGAGGCTACAAAAAAGTGCGAATTGACGGGCAGATTTTTTTACTGGCGGAAGAATTTACGCTTATTAAGACCAATAAGCACACGATCGAGTTGGTGATAGACTCGTTGTTGCTCTCTAAAAAAGCCGACCGAACAAGGGTGGCAAACAGCATTGAGCAAGCGCTAAAGTTTGGAAACAGCGAGTTGATTGTTTCAATAATCAAAGATAAAGGCTTTGAAGTGCCGGAAAAACCCAAAATTATGGAAGATATGCTTTTCTCGGAAAAATTTGCCTGCCCGGTTTGTAATATTTCTCTATCTGAAATTGAACCGCGAATTTTCTCTTTCAATACTCCGCATGGCGCCTGCCCGACATGCAACGGTTTAGGAACAATACTAACTGTTGATAAAGATTTAGTTCTGAATGACAATCTTTCAATAAACGAAGGCGGAATCCTACCCTTTTCAACCATCTCAACTTCCGATACTTGGTTTTCCAGAACCTTCCAGACCTTCTGCCATGAAAATGGCATTTCTTTCTCTGCGCTCCTATCGACTCTTAAACATGCGCAAAAAGAATTACTGCTTGCGGGAACCGGTGAGCGAGAATACGAGGTTTTGGGAAAAAACCGGTGGGGGCGGGAAACTGTTATTTTTGAGCCGTTTCGCGGCATACTGCAAGAGCTAAAACAACGGTATCAAAGCTCGGAATCAATGTTTATAAAAGCGCAGATTGAGAGATTCATGCGCTATGAAAGGTGCCCAAGCTGTTTGGGTTCGCGACTAAGGAAAGAAGCGCTCGCCGTCACAATTGACCAAAAATCGATTAAAGAAGTTGCGGATATGTCAATTGTCGATGCGCTTGCGTTTGTCGAGAAACTACCTTCCATTCTCTCGTCCACCGAAAACAAGATTGCCAGACTTATTATTAAAGAAGTAAAACTGCGGCTTTCTTTTTTGGTTGACGTTGGACTTGAGTATTTAACTCTTTCTCGAGGCGCGCAAACCTTATCGGGGGGTGAAGCACAAAGAATTCGGCTTGCCTCACAAATCGGCAGCGGTTTAACGGGTGTCTTGTATGTTTTGGATGAGCCTTCAATCGG
>JACPTT010000063.1 GCA_016192645.1 Candidatus Levyibacteriota bacterium
ACAAACTTAAAAGAGAAGGGTTGATTAAAGATGCCGTGGTATTTTTTATATTTGTTAAAAAAGAAGGACTGGACGGAAAAATTCAGGCAGGAGATTTTCGTCTTTCTCCTTCAATGACGGCTTTTGATATCGCCCAAACATTAACGCACGGAACGCTTGATGTTTGGGTAACGATTCCTGAAGGAAAAAGAGCCGAAGAAATAGCAGAAATTCTCAAAATAAGCGTGCCTTCTTACCAGTCTTCCTGGAGAAATGAACTCGTAAAACATGAGGGATATCTTTTTCCCGACACCTATTTAATACCAAAGGATGCTGATATTGACCTTGTTATTACTATTATGAAAAATAACTTCGAGAAAAAACTTGCAGCTATTTGGCCGTCTAATAAACAAAGTTTGTTTGCAAATAAAACTAGGCTATCAAAAGAAGAGGTTATCATTGTAGCATCAATGATTGAGCGAGAAGCAAAATTTGAGCAGGATAGACCGCTTGTTGCCTCAGTCATCCTCAATAGGATAGAAATTGGCATGAAACTTGATATTGATGCAACCATACAATATGCCCTAGGGTATCAAGAAGATGAAAAAACTTGGTGGAAAAAAGGACTTACCAAAGATGATCTCGCTGTTAATTCTTCCTACAATACGTATCTAAACCGTGGTCTACCTCCGGCTCCCATTAGTAACCCTGGTTTGGCAGTAATGCGGGCAGTTATCAATTCCGAAGACACAAACTATCTATATTATATTTCTGATCGCAGTGGAAAAAATCATTATGCAAAAACCCTTGAGGAACACAATGCAAATATAGAAAGATACGGTCTTTAACGTCTTTTTGGTATTCCTTTGAAGAATCTTCTAGCTCGTCTTCCGAAGCCCTGGGTAAAGGACTTTTCTTCTTCCTTTTCTCCATTCAACCCTTTTTCTGGCTCTTCTTCTTCATCACCGCTATATTCCTCAACCAATTCCTTAAGTCCAGAGACTCCCTCTAAGCCCTCTTCGGTTACTGTCTTTAAAAGTCTTTTGCCTTTTTTAGTGCCCAGTAAAAAAACAACCGAAGCGCCAATAATTGCTCCCCATAAAAATCCATTTACAAAACCACCATTCGAATTATTGCTATTCATCTTCATCCTCCAAAACTTTTCTTTTTTTCTTTTTAAGAAGATGGGTTAAAACAGCGCCCACCTTAACCCCTGAAACAATAGAAGAAAGCGTTGTAATTGGACCTGAAACGCTCTCGGTGATAGTTCCTGTATCGTCCAGTACTTTATTTGCCTTTGAAACAGTATGACGAAGTTCTCGCAGGATAAAAAACACTTGAATGCCCAAAATCAGAAGAAGAACAGCCAAAATAACAACCACAAACAACAAAACTGCTTGAGCAGTATCAATCATACTTTTAAGACTAGCGAGTAACTCAGCTTATGTCAAGACCCAAGCCTGCCTGCCGGCAAGGCAGGAATAATCTCAATCTGGCGCTTCAGAACTGTTTCTTTGCCAAAACGATTTACCGCTTTTACCGTAATTGTTGCCTTACCGGAAAATAAATCAAGGGTTTTTTTAAAAGACCCATCCCTTTGTAAATTTACCGGATCGCTGTTTACATACACCGTTGCGTTGGAGTCTGTTTTGCCAAAAATAGCAACTGTTTGAGACGAAACAATCTCTCCTTCTTTTGGCGATCTAATTTCAAGCGGCGGATTTAGAAAAACATAGCGATACTGCAGTAAAATATACGCAATTAACAGGAGGAAAATGCATATAATAGCAATTGTTGTTTGTTGTAGTTTTAATCCATGGAGAGAAAAATCCTTTCCTTTTGCAAGTCCCTCCGGTAAAATCTTATAGATTTTCTCCTCATCAAATTCCCTCCTAAATAATGCCAGAATTTCATTTTTTGGCAATCCTAGAAATTCTGCATAGTTTTGAACAAAACCCTGCGCATATATTTTTTCGGGAATTTTTTGATACTCCCCTTTTTCTATCGCGGAAAGAAACGTTGCTTTAATTTTTGTTATCTTTGAAACCTCATCTAGCGTTAGGCCTTTTTTCAGGCGCGCTGCATGCAGTTTCTGGCCAGCTCGTATCATGATTGGACAGTATTAAGACTTGCAATAATCTCCTCTGGATTTTGAATAAGAACATCTCGAGGTTTTGATCCTTCACCACTGCCCACAATTCCCATTACTTCAAGCTCATCTAAAATCCGCGCTGCGCGAGCATATCCAACCTTAAGGCGTCTTTGAAGAAGCGATGCCGACGCTCGATCATACTGACAAACAACCCGAATTGCCTCCTCAAGCAATGGGTCATGGCCTCCTGCGGTTAAGGCTCCTCCTTTTCTCAAAACAACCTGCTGGGTAGTTATCTCTTCCGTATACTCAACGACCGGCGCTTTACTTTTGAGATAATCAACAAGTCTTTTAACTTCTTTTTCCGAGACAAATGAGCCTTGGATACGGGTTGGTTTTGCCTGATCAGGCGGAATATAGAGCATATCTCCCCTCCCCAAAAGTTTTTCTGCTCCGGGCATATCAATGATAACGCGCGAGTCAATCATTGATGAAACATTAAAGGCGATTCTGCAAGGTATGTTTGCCTTTATAAGTCCGGTTATAACATCAACAGATGGTCTTTGCGTTGAGACAACAAGATGAATGCCAGTTGCCCGGGCCATCTGAGCAAGACGGGCAATTGCATCTTCAACCTCAACCGGAGCAAATGCCATTAAATCTGCCAGTTCATCGACAAAAATAATAATGTAAGGAAGTGCCTGAAAACCGGATAGCTCATTGTATGAATCAATATTGCGGACTCCCCGCTCGGCAAAAATCTTATATCGCCTGTCCATCTCTCCCATTGCCCATTTTAAGGCTGAAAGAATCTTCTCAATTTCAACAATAACCGGCGTTAGAAGATGAGGTATGCCATTATAACCAGTAAGCTCCACCCGCTTTGGGTCGATTAGAATTAGCTTTATCTCAGAAGGTGAGGCGCGAAACAAAAGGGAAGAAATAAAAGAGTTTATAAGGACCGATTTTCCCGAACCTGTTGTTCCGGCAATTAAAACATGAGGCATTTTTGAGATGTCGGTAACAAGCGGATTGCCGGAGACATCAAGTCCCAAGGCAACGGTTAATTTTGATCTCGTCTTTTGCAGAACATTTGAGGAAAGCATCGTCTTTAGAGTGACTATCTCCAAAGAGCGATTGGGAATTTCAATACCAACTAAATTTCTGCCGGGAATTGGCGCTTCAATTCTTATTTGTCCTGTTGGCGCCTCAGTTGCAAGCGCTAGATCATTTGAAAGGGCGGTTATTTTTGAAACCTTTGTACCAAGAGCAATCTCTAGGGCATATTGGGTAACAGCGGGTCCTAAGTTAATCTCCGAAACTCTCGCTTCGATGCCGAAGCTTTGAAGTGTTTTTTCAATAATTGAAGCGGTCCTTTTTATATCTCCTCTCTCAGCCTTTTTTTCCGGAGCATCAGAAAGAATGGTGAAGGGAGGATACTCCCAAATTCCATCTCCTGAGAGGACATTGCTAACCAACTTTTCCGAAAGAATAAGCGGTTCTTTTTTAATAATAGTTGGAGCCGTAGCCGCTTTAGCCCCTAAAGAAGATAAATCCTTATCTTCTCCTTTTATTGAAATCTGTTTTTCCCGAACCAAAAACGGTTTTTTGGTTTTAAAAACAGAAAGTAGCTGTTTTGGGAAAAACCTATAGGCATTTTTATAAAAAACTGTGATGGTTGCAAAAATCTCGTCAACCGACGTATCCAATAGAACAATTATGCCAACAAGTAAACCGGCGACGTAAACAACTCTACTGCCAAGTCCTGTCAACATTTCGGAGAGAACATTAAATAGAATTACCCCGACAGTCCCGCTTTTGGTTATTGCCGTTAAACAAATAAAGACAAGAGAAAAACCCATGGCAACATTGGGACGGGAGAGATAAATCCGAAGCCGTGAAAACAAAAACCCAAAAAGAATAAGTGCAAAAGGAAAAAGAAAGGCAGTAAAACCAAAGTATTGTTCTAGCAGATTTTGTATCAAGATAAACGACGGACCGCTTCTTGAAAAAGAAAGAAGCAACAACACTCCGGCTAAAATTAAGCCGAGCGAAAAAATGGTATAGACCGTTTCTTTGCGAAGTTTGATCTGAAATCTTCGCCTTCTATAGTATCTTCGCCTTGCCATATGATTATTATACCTCAATCACAACTGGCAAAACTAGGGGGCGACGGCGAAGCTCCTTAAAAATACGTCTTTCACAAACTTCACCAATAAGCTTCCTCACATATATCCAATTAGTAAGCCTCCCTTTTTTGCCACCTAAAACATTTCTTATATCTACAAAAATTTTTCCCCCTATTTTTTTATTGTCAAAACCGCTAAATCCTCGCGCTATAATATCCGGCCTGCCAACAAGTTGTCCGCTTGAAGAATCTATTTCAATTATTATAACAACTATACCCCCTTCCGATAATTTCTGCCTGTCACGCAAAACAAAATGTTCTATCTCCTCGCCTGATATTTCATCGACATAGACATTTTTAACTGGAGTTAGCTTGCCAAGACGAACCGAGTTTTTAGTAAAAATAACCTCCTGTCCGTCTTCAATAAGCAAAATGTCCTTTCTTTGATAGCCTGCTTTTTCGGCAAGGGTTCTGTAAGCCACCATATGTCGATAAGTGCCGCCGATTGGCAACAGTTTTTGCGGCTTTACCAATGAAATAAGCTCTAATAACTCATCTTGAGATCCGTGACCTGAGACATGAAAATCGTCACTGATATCAGAATATATTACTCTTGCTCCTTTTTTGGCTATCGCATCAATTAAAGAATAAACAAAAATTTCGTTTCCGGGGATTGGGTCTGCTGAAAAAATCACAAGATCATCCTCTTTAAGTCTTATATCCTTATGTTCGCCGGCAACCATTCGTGTCATGGCAGAATTTTCTTGTCCTTGACTTCCGGCAACCAGAAGAAGCAGCTGATTATCCTTATAGTTTTTAAGCTGCTCAACCGATACCTCCAGTCCTTCTCTTAACTTCATGTACCCCAGTCTTTGGGCAACCTCTTTTGCCTTTATAAGAGAACGGCCAACAAAACAGACCTTTCTTCCTAGTTTCTCTGCTACTTGGATTGCCTGATTTAAGCGCGAGATATTAGAAGAATAGGTTGTCACAATACATTTACCACGGCAGTTTTCCATTTCTTTTTCAAAACTTTCCGTTAAAACCTGCTCCGAAGAAGTTCTCCCCTTTTTCTCTGCTCCTAAACAATCCGACATAAGGCAGAGTATTCCCTTTTCCGAAGCTTTTTTGATGCCAGTAATATCTGCTACTTTTCCATCGGCAGGAGTCTTATCGAACTTAAAATCACTTCCGTGATAAAAGTTGCCAAGTGGGGTTTGCAAAAAAACATGGGCGGTATCGGGAACCGAATGAGTTACGCGAATAAGTGATGCCTTAAAGCTACCCATTACCAGTTCACCGCTATTAAACGGAACTGCCTCAACCCTAAAGGGGAGAGAAAACTCTTTCAGCTTCTCGTTTGCAAGGCCCGCAGTTAAAACGGTTCCAAAGATTGGAAAATTTTGGGAAGAAGACAAAGACGCAAGATTTGGCAAAATAAATGGCAGGGCGCCAATGTGGTCTTCGTGCCCGTGGGTTAAAATTATCCCGACAATTTTTTTTCCGCTTCTTACCGACTGTAAGAGATACGAAATATCGGGAAGCAAAAGATCAACTCCAACCATTGTTTCATCTGCAAAACCTAATCCGCAATCAACAATAAGTATCTGATCTTGGTACTCATACAGATACATATTTTTTGTCACGTCTCCAATTCCACCGAGAGGGGTAAGAGAAACATAAGAATCCATATTTATATAATACTACAGGAGAAAGATTTATGACGCTCTTTTTTTAATAGCGGACCTTGCGAAAGCGAGGGCGAGAAGTTTTGCCCCGCCAATTACCAGCTCCTGCCCGTTCTCTTCTTAACTGCATTGAAAGAGGATGAGTTGGGGGGCGGTTAGGCAGTGGACGGCGCTCTTGTCCCGCTTCGCTGATCTTTGGTCCAAATAACATTGAAAGATTAATTCTGTCCTGCTCGTCTATTTCAGCGACTCTAACCTTAACTTTTTGCCCAATTTTTACTACATCTTCGGGATTCTTTACAAAACCTGTTGACATCTGCGAAACATGCACCATTCCTTCTTTGCCGGGAAGAATTTCAACAAACGCACCAAAGGGAAGGATACGCTTAACTGTTCCCTCAAATTCTTCTCCCGCTTTTACTTCGCGGGTTAATCCTTTTACCCATTCAACGGCTTTTGCCACCGACTCTTCCGTTGTGCCTGAAACCGTAACTGTTCCATCGTCTTCAACATCAACCGTTGCCCCTGTCTCGGCAATAATTGAACGAATCACTCTCCCTCCAGGACCGATAACCTCACCTATTTTTTCAACTGGAATATGCAGGAGCTCAATCTTAGGCGCAAACTGTGAAACTCGTGCTCTTGAAACTGCTAAAACACTTTTTATCTTTTCCAGAATAAAAAGCCTGGCAGCTTTTGCTCTTTCAAGCGTCTCGGCAATCTGCACCAAGGTTAAACCAGGAATTTTTACATCAAGCTGAATTGCAGTAATACCACCTTCTGTTCCTGCAACCTTAAAATCCATGTCTCCGGCAAAATCCTCAAGTCCCAAAATATCGGTTAGTATGATATATTTACTTTCGTCTGAGACCATTCCCATGGCAATACCGGTAACTGGTTTATTGATTGGAACTCCGGCATCCATAAGCGCAAGCGTTGAGCCGCAGACAGATGCCATTGAGGTTGAACCATTGGAAGATAAAATTTCAGATACTACTCTAATTGTGTAGGGAAATTTTTCTTGCTTGGGAATAACCGGAAGCAACGCTCGCTCGGCCAATGCTCCATGTCCAATTTCACGCCGGCTCGGCACACCAATTCGTCCTGTTTCTCCAACCGAATAAGGAGGCATCGAATAATGATGGATATATCGCTTTGATTCCTCTCCTTCTGCTGACTCTATCAATTGCTCAAGCCGTGGAGAACCAAGCGTCACAACCGTAAGCGCCTGCGTGTCTCCTCTTTGAAATAAGGCTGATCCATGGGTGCGTGGCAATATGGAAACCTGGCCGTCAATCGGACGAACCTCATCAATTTTTCTTCCATCCGGTCGTTTTTCGGTCTTAAGAATATCCTCTCTTATGCTCTTAAAAAAGACATGCTCAACGGCCTTTGCAACGATTTTTTTATCAACGGCAGAATTTGAAGCTTGCATCTGTTCTTCTCCAAAAATCTTATCGATTAGACTATCAAATTCTCCCCCATTTGATTCTTTTGTCGCTCGACTTGAAATAAAAGAAATCAGCTCTTGCTTATAGGATTTTTCGATTTTTGAAACAATCTCAGCTAATAGAGTGTCCGCAGAAACTACATTTTTCTTCGCACCCACCTTTTCTCTAAATTCTTCTATAAAAGCTATGATTTTATTATTCTCCTCATGGGCTTTTTTTATTGCAGACAATACAATCTCCTCTGATGCCTGACGGGCGCCTGCTTCAAGCATAACGGTTTTTTCTTTAGTTTGAGACGCAACGATATCAAGTTCGGAAAGCCCAAGCTCCGAAGGAGAAGGATTTACCAAAAGTTCACCTTTGCCATTGTTTTTTTCCTTTACAAATCCCATCCGGATTGCTCCGATTGGACCGTTCCATGGGATTTTGGAAATAGCAAGCGCCGCAGAAGTTGCAATAATCGAGAGGACATCAGGCTCATTTTCCCCATCAACAGAAAGAACCGTAACGATTATTTGGACCTCATTTTTATATTCCTTTGGAAAAAGCGGGCGAATAGAGCGGTCGATAAGCCGGGCTGTGAGAACTGAATCATCGGAGGGCCTTCCTTCCCGTTTTACCCAGCGGCTTCCTTTAATCCTTCCTCCGGCATAGAGCCTTTCAATATATTCAACGCCGAGAGGAAAATAACCAAGATCTTCGCGTATCTTTCCTTCAACAATGGTTACCAAAACCATGGTATCGCCCAGTCGTCCTAAAACAGAAATTGTAGCTTGATGGGCAAGCTCACCGCTTTGAAGTGTTAACGTTTTACCCGCAAGTTCTAACGATAGTGAAGTTTTTTTCATTTCTATTTCGAGCTTTAGTGAGAAACAAGCTTTGCTTATTCTTTCAATCCAAGTTTTTTATTTATACTTAGGGTTCGCTTTTTATCTACTTTTGCCAAAAAATTAATAAGCCTGCGTCTTTTTGCAATCATAGAGAGAAGTCCGCGCCTGCTGTGCACATCGTGCAGATGCGCCTTTAAGTGCTCTGTTAAGCGATCAATTCTTTTGGTAAGAAGAGCTATCTGAACTTCTGGACTTCCTGTGTCACCTTCTACTGTTTGAAATTGTTTGATGATTTCTTGCTTTTGGATTGGACTAAGCGGCATATAAATATTTGTTAAAAAATTGTTGAGATAGATTATAGCAGGTTTGCTCTAAAGAATCAAACGAGGGTTGAGCCTTTGTAAACTTTTGGCGCCAGCCAATCAGACGGAGGTTCTTCTTGATCTTGCCGATCTTGCCCAAAGTCTTCTTCTTGAATCTGAGATTGAACTTGGGGCAGCGGCTTTGTTTTATCCGCCGGCTGGCGGATTTTGGGAGGAGTAAAAGAAAAATCTTGCAAAGCAGTGTCTTCATATTTTGGACTTGCCTTTCTTACGGCTCCTTTTTTTATAAGTAGCCCTGCCATCTCAAATGCCAAAAAACTGGTTGTTGGTTTTTGAAAGTTATCGGTTGCAAACGATAACCCAGATAGCAAATTTTGCGCGCTATCAATATCCAAAGGCAGCCCTAAGGAGTTAATAAGATTTGCCACCTGCTCACAAACCGAGGAGAAGCGGGGGGAACCCAAAACAAGATCGCCAAAACCCTGATTATCAACCTTATTATCTATATTAACAACTGTTGCATCTTTAAGCATCTCGGGATTGAAAAGGTTGCCTAAATCAGATAACCTAGCAGTGCCAATAACAAAAAGAAGTCCGGCAAAATTTCCTCCTCCTCTTTTATAACTTATTTCTTTTTCCGAAAAAGACAGCCCGGCATTTCCTGCCTTAACAATTATATTGAGGTATCCGTCTTCAAGAGTATAAGAAACCTTCTCTATCTCTCCTTCTTTGTATGGAAAAGAAACAACAAGATCTGCGCCATCTGTCGCAAGAGCTGTTCTTACTTTATCTATGCCAACAAGAGATGAAACTTCAACAAGAGGCTCTGTTGGACAAGCAATAACCACATCTTTACTACTTGATTGCAAAGAAAGATAAAGAGCAAGAGCGGCTCCCATTTCATCAATTCCTGAATTTTTCCCAACCGCGATAGCAATCTTTTCGTTACTTGCTATAAGCTCTTTTAATTTCTGGAGTGTTTTTTCTTCCATAAATGGATTTATTTAAACTTCGCTTTAGCGAAGCAGTGAACAAACTCTGTTTATGCATGGCATACTAACACATCTTTGACTTCAAAGTCAAGAAAGGGAGAAAGAATAACTCCTGCCTCTTGCCCTTTTTCCACCTTTGAGATTGGGTTTTTGCCTTGACGCAAAGATGTAATCGTGGCTTCTCCAATCACTTCATCTCCCCGCAGAAGTCGCGCTCTGTCTCCTTTTGCTACTCTTCCCTCCAAAACCACTACTCCCAAAACAAATGTTTTCTCAAAGGGAAAACGCGCCGACACCCGTGCTTGACCCAAAATTTTTTCCTCAAGGGCTATTCTTTTACCTTCTAAGGCATCCTTTATTTCATCTATCAACTCATAAATAATCGCATAGTTCTTTAGCAAAACCTTCTCAACTGCGGCCAGTCTTAAAACATCATTTCTTATTTTTGTGTTAAAACCCAAAATTATTGCCCCTGTTGATTTTGCCAGTAAAACATCAGCCTCTGACACTTCTCCGGTTTTTTGAGAAACAATCTGAACTGATTTTGGCAGTGCTGAAGCAATTGCTTCCAAAGAACCAAGTGTATCGGCACAAATAATAACGGGGAGAACAGTCTCTTTTAATTCTTTTAAAGCGCGGGGAGCCTCGATTAAGTGAGAGGTGACGGCACCAGCGGGTGACGCGAGCGGAGGGCTCCCAAGGAGCGCATCTGCGTTCGCAGCGTCAGCAAGACTAGCAGGAGCACCTTGGGAGGAGCGAGCGGCAGGACCCGCTGAATGTGAAACAGGACCCCGAGCGATTTCGTTCATCTCTGATTTTTTTAGAACTATTCCTCCAACGGAGGGCACTTTTTCAAAGCCTAAAATCTCAACCGCTTCTCCAACTGTTGCTCTTTGCACCTTCTGCCCCTTATCATTTACCAGCGAACGCACCTTGCCCTCCTGACCTTCGCAGATTATTTCATCTCGAAGTGCTAAAGCCCCTTCTTTAATTACAACCGTTGCCAGCGCTCCGGATCGCAAATCAAGTTTGGACTCAATAACAATTGCTTTTAACTCCTCTTTTTTAGATTTTTGAGAAACCGAACTCGGATTTAGATCTGAAACTAAAAGAATTAATTCCAAAAGCTCTTTAATGTTTTTGCCTGTTTTGGCTGAAACCTCAATTGTTGGCACATCGCCGCCCCTTCCCTCAAGCATAACTTTCTCTTTGAGAAGCTGTTGTTTTACCTTCTCCGGATTTTTACTAGGCAGATCTGACATGGTCAAAACCACAATAAAAGGGATTTTTGAATCTAAAAGAAGCGTTATACTCTCTTTTGTCTGAGGCATCACGCCGTCAACGGAAGACACTACCAATAAACCAATGTCTGCCACCTGCGCCCCGCGAGAGCGCATTTTGGAAAAGGTCTCATGCCCCGGAGTATCAATAAAAGTTATTTTTCGATGATATTTTTCGTGAAGAACTTCAATGCTTGAGGCGCCAATCTTTTGCGTAATACCTCCGTGTTCTCTTTGGGCGATATCGGTTTTTCGAATGCTGTCAAGAAGGGTTGTTTTGCCGTGATCTACATGTCCCAAAACCGCCACAACTGGCGGATAGAGTTTTGTTTGTTTTTCAACTGATTGTTTTGCTGCTGTTTTGTTCTTGGCCATATAGTCACTAAACACCTGCTCATTTTTTTTCTGCTTTTTCTTCCTTCTCCTCAATCTCAATCCTGTATCCGGTCAGTTTTGAGGCACGACGAACATTTTGTCCTTCTTTGCCAATCGCCAGCGATAATTCTTCTTTAGCAACAAAAACGTGAGCTATTTTAGCGTCTGCGTCTACCTCAACACGAAGATCCTTTGCTGGAGAAAGGGCTTGGGCAATGTAATTTTTTGGATCATCTTGCCACTGAATAACATCTATTCTTTCAAGCCCCCCTAATTCTTGAATAACAGCCTGAACCCTAACTCCCTTTTGCCCGACACAACTTCCAACCGGATCAATTCCTGCCTGATCTGAAAAAACCGCAATCTTTGAGCGATTTCCCGGCTCTCTTGCAATTGCCTTAATAACCACACTCCCCTGTGCCACTTCTGGAACTTCTCTTTTAAAAAGGCCTTCTAAAAGACCACTATGGGCTCTAGAAACAATAATCTCATCGCCTTTTAATCCTGCTCTTATCTCAACAAGAAAAACCGCCAACCTTTGATTCAGGTTATATCTTTCATTTGGAATTTGTTCGCTTGGCGGCATAATGCCCTCGGTTTTGCCAATATCAACAATCACATTTGGACCGGCAAAGCGAAGCACCATGCCGTTAACAACAGAGCCAATTCTTACTTTATAATCGGCAAAAATTGCCTCTTTTTCTTTTTCTCTGATTTTTTGAAGGATTACTTGTTTGGCGGTTTGGGCAGCAATTCGCCCAAATCCAGGAGGAGTCACATCAGTCTCTTTGTGAAAGATATGAGCTTCGCCGGTATTTTGGTCAAGTGAAGCGGTATATTCCTCAACTTCAATTCCCGGGTGGTCTTTTCGGTAAGCTGCTAAAATGGCGTTTTTTACGGTTTCCAGAACCACCGAAACATCAACCCCGCGCTCGTTGGCAACCTGATTTAGCGCTAATGCAAATTCGCTTCTTTGTACTGCCGGCATAGTTTCGTAAGTATACCAGATTCTGCTCTAGGCTTCAATTGAAAATCTTTTGCTTAAATAATTTAAATCCTTTAAGTAGGGGAGTTCGAGGCCCGACCCCTGGGGCTTCGGCCGTGAGTCTTTCGACCCTGAGCTCAAGACCGAAGGGCTTAGCCGAATCGGTCGGCGCATAAACTATTGGGATAATTTTAGAACCGAATCCAAAACAACTGGAAGTTGTGTAATTCCATCATCGCTACTAAAATGCTTCATGTTATGCATTACTATTGTTTCTGCTCCTAATTTTTCTTTGTAAATTTTACTATGTTTAACTGGTACCCAGGGGTCATCATCCGAATGGATAGCTATAAATTTATTACAATGCTTTTTAATTTTTTCCCAATTTACAGCTGTTTGAAAAAAGCTTGAGAGCTCACCTTTGTACCCGTCGTACTCTAAATCATGAGCAAAACCAGCTACTAAGATTGCACCACCAACTTTCTGATTATCTTTCAATGTTTCGAAATATCGAAGTATTGTTATACAACCAAGACTATGACCGATAAAAGAATCTGTCTTATTTGGCGTTCCAACTATTTTTGCAAGATACGACACCCACGCCTCCATCTTTGGATGTTCAGTATCGGGCATAGCAGGGACTGTAACTTCAAATCCTTTTTCCTCTAATTTTTTCTTCAACCAAGGCCTCCAACCCTCTTCTGGATAACCCTCCCAACCATGTATAAGAAATGCTCTTTTATTCATTTTTATAAAAATATTTCTTCCAGAGATTTTTGAAGAATGGGAGAGTTAAGGTTGAAAGTAAAAATCCAAACGAAGGAACAATTGCGTTTAGCCACGGCTCTTTAATTTGTATTGCCGAAAGATAAAAACCAATTGCAATGTAAGTAAGAGTGATCAATAAAATTCTTCTTGTATAACTTGTCTCCCAGCGCTTATCTAGTTCGACATTTTTATTTCGCCCTTCTATTCTTGCCACCCTTTTTTCCAAATCATCGATACTTGTCATATGACTAGAACCAGCTTTTGCTTCTTTTTTCTTCTTCAAACTGTCTAAGAAGGTCTTTTTGGCGGCTGGTTAGGTTTTTGGGGATAACAATTTTTATCCGAGCATAATGATCGCCTTTTCCCGAACCGCGAACATGAGGTACGCCTTTTCCCCGCAACCGAAACACGGTTCCCGGCTGCGTGCCGGAGGGAACTCTGAGTTTTACCAAACCATCAACTGTTTCAACACTAATTACATCACCAAGCGCTGCTTGGGCAAATGAGATTTCATGCTCTGAGACAATATCATATCCTTCTCGATGAAATTTACGATGAGGGGCAACATTGATAACAACATCATAATCGCCAAACCGAATCCGAGAGTTATCATCAACCCCGGCTGGAATTTTTATAGTTTGCGTTTTGCCGTCAATAGTTACCTTTTTGGTCGTACCTAAAACTGCCTCCATAAAATCAATTGCAAGAGAATAAACCGGACGCCTTTGGCGGGCGCCGAATGGCGAAGCCCCGCCAAAAAACTGCTCAAAAATCTCAAAAGGATCGGAAAATCCGCCAAAGTCGAATTCAGAGGGGCCACCTGAGGTTGTGTAAGTATAACTAAATGGTCCATACCGTCCGGTTCTTGCCTGTCCGAAAGGCCCTGAGCTTGTCGAAGGGTCAAAAGCCGCAGAGCCAAACTGATCATAGGTCTGCCTTTTTTGCGAGTCCGATAAAACTTCGTAAGCTTTTGTTACTTCCTTAAACTTTTCTGCCGCATCTTTGCTTTTGTTTCGGTCGGGATGATATTGCAAAGCAAGTTTTCGATACGCCCGCTTTATCTCATCCGCCGAGGCACTTTTTGAAACCCCCAAAATTTGATAAAAATCTTTTTCCGCCATAGTATCTCTATTTTATAACAAGAGCGCGTTCTCCGCGCTCATATTTAATTTTTAATATTTGCTTTTTGATATTAGTTTACCACTTCTCCCTCCACCGGCTCGTCCGATTTCTGCTCGCCTTTCTTTTTCTCCTCATCAGTCTTTTTCTCCCCATCCCCTTCGCTCGTTGTTTGTTCCGAACCTTGATCTGAGCTCTGACTTCCGACGTCTGACTTCTGGGTTGAGGACATTGCCTGCCCAACTTTTTGCAAACTATCTGATAAATC
>JACPTT010000087.1 GCA_016192645.1 Candidatus Levyibacteriota bacterium
ATCTTAAAACTCTTTCTAAAATTCTAAGCCGCCTTGCAACCCTTGAGGAAGACCAACCATTTTATTTTTCGTTAGTCGTTTTAACCGACTATACTCAAGTTGAAAACTACGTCAACAATAATCCAAAGGCAAAATTCGATATTATTCTACTAGATAGGGATTGTAAACTCGCTGGCTCGTTCCATGTACTGAACTTAGAAAAATTCGGTGCTGATAAAGTAATCTCGATATCTTCTGTTCCAGAATATAATGAGCAGGCCAAAAAAAGAGGCGTTAAAAAAGTAATTCTGAAAGACTATCAATATCTTGATGATTTTGCGGATCAGGTTGTTAAGCAAATTGAAGAAATAGTTAGAACAATGCCTTTAATGGAATAATTTATCCTGTCCACTCCACACCTCTTATACCCGCTTTCTCAAATAGTTGTTGGAGTTTTTTTACTTCTTTGTTATCTTGAAGTATTTTAATACTTTTAAAATCACTACCGATTTCAATATAACCTTTGCCATAGCAAAACTGTTTGAGTCTGTTAATCTCGGTTAATGCCTCAATTTTTGCCTTTCGTTCCTCCGGTGTCATTGAATCAAAGATAGCCTTAAATCCTGAAATATCCATAAGTATTATTCTTTAGACAAAACGAAAAATCTACCAGCCCATTTCATTTGTCTTGACTGCTGATGGTTATTTGCAAAGTCCTCTTTGGGAAAGTCGCGCTTTAGGTCGAGCCGGTGAAATAAACTCTCCCACCACCAGCGGGGTTTCATAGTGATATGTGATGGGTCGCCCTTGCCGCCCCTTGATTCAATATGGCCTGATCCGGCAGTACAGATCAGTAAAAACACCCAGTGTTTGGTTACTCTGTGCAGTTCCTTAACCGCTTTGAATAAATCGTCCTCCGGTATATGTTCCAAAAGTTCTGTACCAATTACTAAATCAAAACTGTTATCTTTAAATCTTGAAAGATCGCGGACATCGCCTTCTATGATCTCCTGCGTTACTGCACGGCTCACCGCGTAAGGGGAATACTCAACACCGGTGGCGGGTATTCCTAACTCTTGAAAGCGTTTAACTACAAAGCCATAAGCACACCCCACATCTAAAACGTTCTCCGGCTTAAATAATTCATTAGTCCAAGTTGCAAAAGTATTTAAGAGCCCATCAGCTCTGGCGTAAGAATCATAAGCAATCGTGTTTTTACCTTCAAAATAATCTTTGTTGTAAAAATCCTTAGTTGGTTGCATAAATAGCTTTCAATCTTTCAATAATAGGAACAGCGCAGGAATCCCAAGAAAACTTTTGTCTGATAATTTCAGAAGTTTTTAGAGCTTTCTTTTTCTCCTCTTTGTAGTTTTCAAACACAAAGCGCATCTTTTTTTGTAAGTCGTCTATTTTTGGCATAGCCCACTTGTTGCCCTCTAAATAGACATAGGAGGTTTTGGCTTCGCCTTCTTCGAAGTCAACAAAGTGTACTCCGGGGAGAGGCTCGCCTTTGTCATCTCTTAAAGTTTCATTAGGGGCGCCGTAACCAGTAGTAATTATTGGAAGCCCGCAAGCTAAGGCTTCAAAAATAGGCAGCCCCCATCCCTCGCCGTGCGTTGGCAGAACAAAGCAGTTTCCCGCAGTATAGAAACAGCCTAATTGTTCAGTTGGTAAAATATCCTCTTTAACATACACTCTGGCCCCCTCTCTTGGTGCCTTAATTGCCTCAATTTCTTTTTTCACTGGTTGAGATAAAGCCGAAGACATAGTTTTGACAATCAAACACACATCCTCATCTCTTGAAAACTCATTGGTAAAAGCAATTATTAAATCCCGTAAATTTTTGCGTGGTTCCCATGTAGCGTTGGTAATAAACTTAAATTTTTCCTTAGCGTCTGTTTTTATCGGTGCCATGTTTGGGTGAAAGTAGTTTGGATCAATGCCCTGCGGGATAATATAAATAGGAACAGTAACGCCTGCATTAGCGAATTTTTCTTTGTCCCACTTAGTTGGCACCCAAACCTCATCCATCATGTTGCAGTAAGAAATCCATGAAGAAGGGGCACTGCTACCCTCAAACTCACAATGGCCAATTTTATACTTACCGGAGTTTTTGAAAAATAAGGGAGCCTGCGCCCAAACGATCTGTGGCAAGTCCATTGATGGGGGAAGTTCTCTTGCGTCATTAACTAACCCATCATCAGAAAGCGGCTCAATTTCAGGTATGCCAAAGAGGTTTGAATAATGGACTTTTACTTTTGCTCGAAGAAGGGAAGAAATATAATTTTTGGCGGCAATAGCAAACCCCGTGGGCGCTTCAACGCCTGTGTGATACATAATTGGATACTTATATTGTTCGAGGTATTTTTTACCCCACATTTCCTTAAAGAAGTTGTGGTTAAGCGCAAATTCACGGGCGAATTCCTCTTTACTCTTTAGGGCGTATCCCTTACCCCGATACTGGACAATTAGCTCATCAGTTGTATAAACCTTAAAGCCTAACTCTTGCGCTTTGAGACAATACTCGGCGTCTTTGAAAATACAATCTCCGGCACACTCAATTATAGGCAGTTTATCAGCCAGTTCTTTTTTAACGAGGCACAAAAGCAAAGGCACCATTTCAACTTCACGAGTCCCCGGATACTGCCCGTAATACTCCTCATTCAAAGCATAGGAAACAGGCATCATTAAATTAGGAGCAATATAACCACCATGAAAGTAAATTTTGTTTTCGTGGTTTAGGATAAGTGCAGATAAAATCCCGCAGTCTTTTAATTTTTCGGATTCTTGAAATAAAGTATCAATCCAGCCGGCTAAATGGCCGACAATATCCCAAGAGGCGATAATCTGATCACCGCTCTCAAGTTTTACTACCTTAAACATGGGCGCTTAACGCCAAGCACTGCATAAAGACAGGCCAATCTAACAAATTAGATTATCTTGGCGCAGGAACACCGACGAAGACGTACGACTGGGTGCCTTCATCATAGTTATCCTGAATGAAGTACCGCATATAGCGGTTAAACCCGGACTCGTTCAAACCGGCAGCATAGGTATTCCAGTCAGTCTTATCGCCTGCGGAAACCGTGCCGTCTCGCCAGTATTGCACACCGTAGGTAAGAGATGTTCTTACCCCCTGTTGAGCTGCGCTCTTAGGATTGTACGGAATAACCCTTAACCTTGCATAGTTAAGACCTTTCCAAGCAGAATAAACGATAGTTTTCGCTAACGTTTGTCTTGCATCCAAAGAGAACAATGGACCTGTCAGTCTTGGCATACTTTTTTGTCACCCCCTTTCAAAACATTAAAAAACGCCGACAATCGGCACATTCTTTTTGTGTGCTTTTAAGCGGCGTTAGCTAACTGAAGTTAGATTATCAGGTGTTTATGCTGTATGCAAGTAAGTTTCTGTTAATTAAAAGAAAAAGACCCCATTGCTGAGGTCTTATCCCAAGAGATTCTATTGCTAGAATTCCTCTAACCCTACAGCTTGCGCCATAGAGCTATTTTTAATTTATACAATTTCTAATCACTTGTCAATAAGTTTTTAAAAAATGAGGAAAGCAATTACCCTATTTAGAATGGAAATATATCAGAGGATTTAACATG
>JACPTT010000075.1 GCA_016192645.1 Candidatus Levyibacteriota bacterium
CAACCGTAACCGCCCAACAATCAGCAACTGAAACTTCCCTTTCCACAATCAAAGAAGTACTTCCCTCCTTAGGAGCGCCTGAGAAAATACCTTTTCAAATTGAATATTCTCCTAAGGTTTGGGTTGCTGGTAGTTGGGGAATCGGAGGACTGAGGCTCTCCTCCATAGAACGACTTCCCCTTACAGAGGATCCTGCAAACAAAGGAGTTTCTGCGGCAATAGTAGATGTTATAACTAACAAGTTATCCTCTCCAATGACAATCGATGAGTACGCTAATTACCAAAAGGCGTCTCTAAAAAATAACAATCTCCAATATACCCAGGAAAAGAGAAAAATTGACGAATATGAAGCTATTATATTTACTTATCACGGACCATTTTTAAAAACAAGTACCACATTTCACCGAAGAGCTCTTTTAATTGATAAGAGTCAAAGAGTCTGGGAATTTAGCTTGTTTCTTGGATCACCAAAACCCGATCGTGAAGCAAGATTTATTCCTGCTTTTGATGAGATCCTTGGCTCTTTTAAAATTATTGATACTCCAACTACAAGACCAGCCGAAGCCCCAAAACCTTCCCCATCACCCGACAGTAGAACCGAAACCGGTTGGACACGCTTTAAATCCCTTGACTTACCTTATCAACTAGACTATCCTTCGAATTGGCGACAAGCAGGAAATCGGTTTTATGGAGAAACCACTAAGGCAAATCCTACGCTTTTTCAGGTTACCAGTACACCTATACCTGATTGGATCACTCTAGACGACTTTAAAGACCAGACTATTAAACAATTCATCGATACAGTTAAAGTACTGGGCGCCGGAATTGATCTTAAACAAACTCCAAATCAAACTATTGGCGGTCAAAAAGCATGGAGACTTGACTCTACTGTGTCATCTTCTCAGACTACACCAAACGTCAGCGTTATCTACCTTACTACCAAAGACGGAAAAGCATGGGCTGTTCAATTTGCAGCAGACGCTTCAGTCTTCAATCAAGAACTGCCAAAGTTTCAAAAAATGGTCGCATCGTTCAAATTTCTCAAGTAAAAACTTGCCAAGGATTGGCGGTAAACTTGATCCATTCGATAATACTCAGGATCAATACTGAGAGATAGTCGAAGTATTGACATCCCTGCAAAAATAATCCACACTAGAACTTAGTAACTAGTTATTAGAAATTAGAGGTTAGTAACTAGGGATTTGTTATGAGATTTCCTGCCCTTGCCCCTCGAAGCCTTGGCGAAGTGGGGCCAATATTTCAACATCTAGCGTTCAGTTTTTTGATCGCTCTCTCCTTAATTACCATTTACTATTTACTAATTACTCCTGTTGCGTCTGCCCAGACCCCGAATCAATACACAACCCCCAACACCAATCCAAACGTGCCTAACAACTTACACACCTGGACTCAGAATGTGATGATTGAAGTTATGGCGGCCGCCACCTGTCAGCTTGCCGGGATTGACCCGGTAAACCCAAATCAAAAATGTCTAGGTGTTGATCCAAAAACAAACAGCATTGGATTTGTTGACTCTTCGACAGGCTCAGGGCAAGCGGGAGGCGCGATTGGACTAATGGGAAACTTAATTGCCCTAACTTATACTCCGCCTCTTCGTACCGGCGATTATTTTTCTTATCTTGCCCAAAACTTTGGCATTGCCAAGCCGGCCTATGCCCAAGCCCAAGGGATAGGCTTTAAAGGATTAGAGCCCCTAATGGGTCTTTGGATTGCCTTTCGAAACATTGTCTATCTGGCTTTTGTCTTGGTTTTTGTGGTAATTGGCGTTGCCATAATGCTTCGGGTAAAAATAGATCCTCGAACGGTGATGACCATTGAAAACCAGATTCCAAAAATTATAGTTGGCCTCCTCCTCGTTACTTTCTCTTTTGCAATAGCTGGATTTTTAATCGATGCCATGTGGGTTAGTATTTACTTATTAATAAACGTTATCCTCGGCGTAAATCCAAAAATTGCCGCGGATATTAGCGCAATTACCCAATCAACGGATCCTCTTGCAGCGGCAAATATTGCAGGTGGAAGCGGAGGAAACCTTGGAGGACTAGGAGCAATCGTTGGAGCTGCAAGCGATGCTATCTCAGGAATGGTTTCTAAGCTTTTTGATAATCCAGTTGGCAGAGGGCTTATAGGCTTTATTGGAGGCATTGTTGGAGCTGTCTTTGGAGGAAAAGTCGCATCCGCTTTTGATTCTATTCCTCTTGTAGGAAGCATTATTGGCTTTCTCGCCGGAGCAGCTATAGGAGCAACGATTACTACGCAACTAGCCGATTTTATTACGAAGACCATTGCTCTTCTTATTATCGCTATTGCTCTTCTTTGGGCGCTTATTCGGCTTTGGTTTGAGCTTATCAAAGCATATATTTTTATC
>JACPTT010000095.1 GCA_016192645.1 Candidatus Levyibacteriota bacterium
GGCGTCTTCCTTAAAGCGTTTTTTAGGATCGCCCACAGCGCGGATTAGTTTCTGTTCAATATCCTTTTGGCCATTAAAAGGATCAATAATTTTAGTCGTTGGCTGTTTGTCATTAGTCGTTAGTCCAAGGGTGATGGCATTAATTGTAAAATCGCGTCTTGCCAAGTCTTCTTCGATAGTCTTTCCCCAAGAAACTACATCCGGACGTCTTCGGTCTGAATATCCTTTTTCGGTTCGAAAGGTTGTTACTTCAACAACTCCGGCATGAGTAAGATGGGGGATGCCAACTGTTCCAAATTTGTTGTCATAAAACCCATCAGGAAAGAGTTTGAGAATTTGTTCGGGTGTAGCATTGGTTGCAAAATCCCAGTCCTTAACTTTTCTTTTCATTAGAATATCTCGAACACACCCGCCAACAAAATAGGCTTCAAAACCGGCCTCATGGATTTTTTTATATACGGCTAAAATATTGTCTGGAATGAGCTTTATCATTTCTGCTATAAGCGGAGCTTGAAAACTCAGTTTTCTTGCATAGCTTTCAAACTTCGTTTATAGTATAGCAGATGAATACAAAAAGGTGGAAAATCCTCAATAATAAATTCAGAAATAAGCAAAGCTTGTCGCTTCGCGATCAGAATTCAGAATTCAGAATAGACCAGATCATAAAAGCTCTTCTTGAGAATCGGGGGATAAAGACCAAGAAAGAACGAGAAGAGTTTTTAAATCCCAAATTAGAAAACGTAACTCCTAGTTCGGTAAGCATCGACGCAAAACAACTTCGAAAAGCCCTCAAGCGAATTCAGAGGGCGGTCAAAAACAAAGAACAGATTGTTATATTTGGCGATTATGATGTTGATGGAATATGCGGGAGCGCAATTTTATGGGAAACCCTCAATGCTTTAGGAGCAAAGGTACTGCCGTATATTCCGCACAGAATTGAGGAAGGATATGGGCTCTCCATAGCCGCAATATCAAAAATCAAAAAGCAAATATCAAAAATAGGAGACGCAAGACTAATAATAACGGTTGATAATGGGATTGTGGCAAATAAAGCAGTTGAGTATGCAAACGAACAGAAGATTGATGTAATTATTACCGATCACCATGTTCCGCCAGCTGGCGGATCGAAAAAACTTCCAAACGCCCATGCAATCGTTCACACAACAAAACTGTGCGGGGCAGGGGTGGCCTGGGCGCTAGCCCAGGAATTCAAAATTCAAAATTCAAAATTCAAAATTAAAGAGGATAAGCATTTAGAGTTAGTGGCTTTGGCAACTGTTGCGGATCTTGTTCCTTTAACAGGCCCGAATCGGACGCTTCTCAAATTCGGATTAGAGAGAATCAGAACAACAAAAAGGGTTGGATTATTGGAGCTTTTTGCGGAGGCGGGAATTGAGCAATCCTCAATAGACGCTTATACGATTGGACATATTATTGCGCCGCGGCTTAATGCAATGGGGAGAATTGAGCATGCGATGGATTCTCTTAGGCTGCTTTGCACTAAAGATAAAGCTCGAGCTAGAAAACTTGCTCATCTGCTTGGATCAACCAATCGGGAAAGACAGCAAATAACGGAGGAAACAGTGCTTCACGCAAAGTCAAAAGTCATCCATTCGACAAGCTCAGGTCAAAAGTCAAAAGTCGGAAACCTCCTTTTTATTGCGCACGAAAGCTATCAACAGGGGGTGATTGGGCTTGTGGCTGGAAAGCTGGTTGAGGAATTTTACAGGCCGTCAATTGTGGTTTCGGTAGGAGATAAGTACTCTAAAGCCTCGGCGCGCTCCGTTGCCGGCTTTAACATCATTGAGTTCATACGAAGCGCCTCGGAGTTTTTGGTTGATGCGGGAGGACATCCGATGGCGGCCGGATTTACGGTTGAAACAGAAAAACTTGCAGTTCTTCAACAAACACTTGAGGAGAGGGCGTCAAAACTGCTCAATGGAGAGTTGCTCACGCGAACGCTTCGGGTTGATTGTGAGCTTCCCCTTTTGATAATCAGCGAAGGGCTTTACGATGCGCTTCAAAAATTAGCGCCATTTGGGATGAAAAACCCGGAACCGACATTCGTAGCGAGAAATGTGATTATTGAGGATCTCAAAACTGTGGGAAATGACGGTAGGCATCTCAAATTAAAGTTGAATCAAGAATTAAGAATTATGAATCAAGGATTCGACGCGATAGCTTTTGGGATGGGAGAGAGAGCTTCGGAATTCCACATCACCGATAGGGTGGATATTGTCTATACGATTGATGAGGATAGGTGGAATGGGAACGAGAAACTACAATTGAAGATTAAAGATCTAAAGAAAAGCTAGTTATCTTTTTTTATGATTGTCATTTCCGTTTTTTCCATTCCTTGGTCTTGGAACGCCGTTTTCATAATAAGTTCCCCTCCAAAATCCTGTGAGACCTTCCCGATTATGTACTGATCTTGGTTTCTGAGGTTTCTTTTTTTTACCATCTACGATTGACGATGTCGTTACGGGTTCAGCATGGACGACTTGCGCTTTTTCGCCAGGAGGGAAAATGACATGTTTTTGACCTGGAATAAGCGCACTAAGTTCCGGAGTTTTTCCGATAGTGATAACGGCCGTACCGTTTTCTCCCTGAGCATTAATAACCACAGGACAGCCAAATTGATCTGCTACTTCACGTGCTTCTTCGAGACGTTGTCCTATTGATGGAGTTGGACTGCTTTCTTTTGGTTGCGACATATATTTTTCAATAAAAAATCCCTTTCATTCTTTCGAATTCGAGGGAATGGGCATTTCCTCTCACACGAAAAGCCCCTTCTCTCAATAGAGAGGGAAGCGCATAAACTTAACGTGTGACAAAGATAAAGCCATATAACAAGCTAAGTGTAATACATAAAAAAGGGCTTGTCAAGAGCCAAAAATGAATGTATTATTAAATGAATCAAGAATTATGAATCAAGAATCCCGCCAAAGGCGAGGCTCGCCAAAGGCGGCAAGAGTATTAGCGGGAGAGACGTCCCAAAAGATAGATCAAGAAGTGCTTCTTAAAGGATGGGTTCGAACGCGTAGGGACCATGGGAAACTTATCTTTTTGGATCTTCGGGATCGCTCAGGCGTTGTTCAGTTAGTCGTCAACCCTCAAGTCTCGGAAGGGGCGCATAAAGTTTCTCAAGAACTTCGGCCAGAGTATGTAATTGAAGTAAGGGGTGAGGTTAAAAAACGGCCGGAGAATACAATTAATAAAGATTTGCCAACCGGAGAAGTAGAGGTTGAGGTTAAAGGTCTTACTATCCTTTCAAAGGCAGAAACATTACCTTTTGATATGGGGGGCGAAGAGCTTAATCTTGAACTGCCTACTCTTTTGGATAATCGAACCTTAACGCTTCGCCATCCTAAAATTTCGGCAATTTTTAAGGTTCAAAAAACTATTGCCTCCGCATTCCGCAAAACCTTAAAAGAAGAAGGCTTTACCGAAATTTTTGTGCCAACAATTGTGGCAACTGCAACAGAGGGCGGAGCAGAAGTTTTTTCTGTTGATTATTATAAACATAAAGCATATCTGGCGCAAAGTCCCCAACTTTATAAACAGATGATGGTTGGGATTTTTGAGAGAGTGTTCACAATTGCCCATGCTTACAGGGCAGAACCGTCCGTTACTACCCGTCATCTTTCAGAATATATAAGTTTGGACGCCGAAATGGGATTTATCGACTCTTATACCGATTTAATGGACATGGCAGAAAAGGTTGTTAAAGAGATGTTTAGGCAGGTTTCGGAAAATCATCAGCAAGAGTTAAGCCTTTTTGGAGCTTCTGTACCGCCACATAAAAATCGTTTTCTAAGACTTAAGATGCGAGAAGCGCAAGAGATAATTTTCAAACGTATAAAAAGAGATCACAGAAGCGAGCCCGACTTAGACCCAGCCGACGAAAAAGAGATTTGTCAGTGGGCGCTTGAGGAACATGGCGTTCCGTTTGTTTTTATTACCCATTACCCAACCAAAAAACGGCCGTTTTATACCATGCCGGACCCAAGAGATCCCGAGTATACGTTAGGATTTGATCTTTTGGGAATTAGTGAGGAATGGGTAACGGGAGGACAAAGAATTAATGATTACCAAATGCTTCTTTCCCACATCAAGAAATGGGGGAATAAGCCGGAGCAGTTTGGGCTTTATCTTCAAGCCTTTAAGTATGGTATGCCGCCCGAGGGCGGGTTTGCCATGGGGCTTGAGCGGATAACAAAAGATTTGCTTGGACTTTCAAATGTTAGAGAAGCAAGTCTTTACCCGCGAGACATGGAAAGAATTGATGAAAGACTCCAAAAACCAAAAAAAGAAAAATAAAAAGAAAAACATTCGCGAATATCTTGTTTCAGTGCTGCCTCCAATTGTTCTTTTTATTGTTTTGATCTCTCTTTTTATATTCAACAAAGATCTTCAAAGACAAATATTAAGCAAGCAGAC
>JACPTT010000084.1 GCA_016192645.1 Candidatus Levyibacteriota bacterium
TATTGATAACCGGAATAATGACCAAACCTTCTTTTTTAGCGGCTTGAAAATGGGCTACGGTTTGGGCCTGAATCCCTTGCGTTGCATCAACCAAAAGTACTGCTCCCTCACAAGCGGCTAAAGTTCTTGAAACCTCATATGAAAAATCAACATGACCGGGAGTATCAATCAAGTTCAGCACATATGCTGAACTTGCAATTTCTAAATTCGAATTTCTAAATCCTAAACCTTTTTGGTCATTAGAATTTTTAATTTGTGATTTGTTTAGGATTTCGTGCTTATAATTTAGGATTTGAGGATGCCAAAGCATCCTAACTGGGGCGAGTTTGATGGTGATTCCGCGTTCTCGGCTGATGGGATTTTGATCCAAGAACTGCTCATCATGTTTTCCTTTGGGAAGAACGTCTGTTATTTCCAAAAACCGATCGGCAAGCGTTGACTTGCCATGATCAACATGAGCAATAATACAAAAATTCCGAATAAAATCCTGAGCCGTCATAGGTTGGCTAATTGTAGCTTATTGTCGAAGCAACTGCAAAAAGAGAGGTTTTTCCTTATGAGTAGGATGCTTGAGAAAATGGCTTAGCAGTTTGAAGAACATAGAGTTGTTCACGACTAAACGAATCTTGCTTTCCTTTTAACTCATCAACTTCGTCTCGAACGGCAAGTTCCATTGCTCCTAACACATCATCAACTCTCTGTCGTGAACCCTCCAAATCATCTCCTAAAAATATTATCATTTCTGGCTCATATCGATCGGAAATAGTAAATTTTGACACAATGTTTTCTGTATTGCCGCTGCTTGTACCCCAACGCAGTTCGCCTGTCTGAGTTTTTGAATCAAAAGACGTATCAATTCTATCCCAATGATCCAGCGCCAACCGTTTTATAATCCTGCTATAAGGATGCTCAATTAACCTCCCATCTCTTACATGCGTCCCAAAAGATAATTCAAGAACCCTTGGGCCCGGCATATTTGGAGACATTTGCCATTCCGTCACATAAGGTTCGGGGCTAAATAGCTTTTTTAGGTCTCTCATTGCTTGTTCTCGGATTATTTTCATTGAGGGAAATTCGTCAACTTCTCCGGGCTTTTCAGAAACCACTCCCTCCGAAGCACCAATAGAAGAACGGGCAGCTTCTCGCAATAGCGTCATACCTTAAGAACAAGATCGCTTCTTAAGCTTATTATGCTTTTCCTATAATGCGCTTGACATTATCCTGACAAACTTTTCTAGAAAAAAAATTATGGCTTAAGTCTTGTCCCATCGATAACCTCTTCGCTCTTTCCTAAGATTTCTCTCCAATCTCCAATCTTTTTAAACATGAGAATAAATGTTTTTGCTTCTTTTACATCAAATAACCAGGTAAGAAAAAGGTATAGTGATAGTCCGGCAAAACTCGAGATGCCGGTTAGAAGAATAAGATTAACGGTTCTGGTTGTATCAAAGACTAATTGATCTAAAAGTTTTATTGGTATATATAAAGCAAATCCCGTAAAGATGGTTGCTAAAAAAATTTTTCCTTGAGAAAAAAGAAATTCTCTCCTGTGAAAGCCCCCTACTCTTTTATCAAGGATCAGAAACAAAAACAAAAGATTCAAAATGCTGCCAATTGAATAGGCAATAGCAAGCGTCTCTACCCCAAATTTATAGAAAATGATAAATAAAGCTCCTAAGACTATCATTAGTCCTGTTGTAATTGTGCCAATAATAAGTGGCGTCTTAGTATCGTGAAGGGCATAAAATCCTCGCGATACCAGATAAATCAAGGCTTGGGCAAAAATTGAGATGGAAAAAAAAGCCAGTGTTTTGCCTGTCAAAACAGTTGCCTGCCAATCAAACTGCGAAGCTCCATATGCCAGACGGACAATCGGGATGCGCAAAACCAATAGAAGTATTGAAACGGGCAAAACAAGATATAGCATTTGATTAAAACTTGTAATAAAGACCTGCTTAAATTCTTCTATTCTTTCTCTCTGCCGGGATAAAACCGGAAAAGCGGCTTGAGCAATTGTTTGTCCAAAAAGAACAATCGGCGCAAAGGCTAAAGTTTGCGCATAGTCAAAAATAACATAGTTTCTCCCAGGAGAGGAAAGAAAAGAAATAAGCGTAACCGTTGCCAGTGTCCCGACCTGAAAAACCGCAATCGAAAGAGTCCTTGGCCACATAAGGCGCAAGACCTCAAGCACCCCCGAAGTCCTAAAGCGCAAGGAAGGAATAAATGAAAAACCCACTTTTTTTACCATAGGAAGTTGAATAAGAACAAAAACAAACGCTCCGAAGATAACGCCGTATGCCGGAGCAAAAATTCCAACAGTTGGAGAAAAAACCACGATACCAAAAATTACTCCTAAGTTATAAAATGCAGCGGCAATTCCCGGTATAAAAAAATGGTTGTATGACTGAAGCACCGCCGCTAAAAAACTTCCCAAAATAAAAAAAATCTCTCCAAAAAGGATAATTCTCATAAGAGAGGCCATTAGCTGTATTTGCTCTTGAGAAAATCCAGGCGCAATAAGGCTTAAAAAAAATTGCGCAAATAGGAAAAGGATTGTTGCCAGCAACAAAAAAATAATTAACCCTAATGTCAGAAGATTTGATCCTATTCTGTTTGCTTCTTGAATCTTTCCTTTTCCAACGTATTCATTCAGAAAACACAGGGATAAAAGCGGAGGAAAGAGCTCCGGCAATAATCAGTTGAAACAAAAAATCAGGAAGTCGTGCTGAAGCTAGGTAAACCCCTAAGGTGTCTGAGGCGCCGAAAATGGAAACCAAAAGTCTCTGGCGGAAAAGCCCCAAAACTTGGGAAAAAATGACTGTTATCATAATGATAAAGGCGGCGGATAAGATATTTGTTTGGCGCTTAAGAAGAAGATTTACTCCGTTTTTAAAAAAACGATAAGGCATATTGTTTTCTACAGTATAGCATGCTAAAATAATCCAATGCCAGTAACAAAATCAGCAAACAAAAAATTACGTCAAGACAGAATTAGACAAGCAAGAAACCAAAAGCTAAAAGCGCGCCTTTTGCGCCTTATTAAAGGGGCCAAAAAGCAGCCTACAAAAAAGAAAGTTTTGGAGGCTATAAAAACCGCTGATAAATCAGTAAAAAAACATCTCCTGCATAAAAATAAAGCGGCAAGAATTAAATCAAGTCTTGCAAAACTCCTCTAATTATTTTTTGACAAAAGATTCAAAAACTCCTAGACTAAGAAGAGAATAAGAAGAAATGAACTCCATCGCAATTAACCTTGTTAAAGGACAAGATAAGGGTTTTCTTGATAAATTCATAAATTGGGCGTTAACTGTTGGGCGCTTGGTTGTAATCCTAACAGAACTTGTAGCGCTCTTAGCGTTTTTGTATCGCTTTTCTTTGGATCGGCAACTAATAGACCTGCATGATCAAATATCGCAAAAACAAGCCGTGGTAAAGCTCCTAAAACAAAACGAGGACGCTTATCGAAGCATCCAAGAGCGGCTTTTTCTTACCTCAACGCTTATTAAATCAGGACAAGAAACAACCCAGATATTCTCAGACATTTTGAACTTTGCTCCGCCTGATTTTACTTTTAATAATATTCTGCTTTCTCAAGATACTGTAAGAATTGATGCCAGCGCCCAATCCGTTTCTTCTCTTACGGGTTTTATTAGAGATATTAAAAGCTATAAGAAAACAAGCTCTGTAAGCTTAGACAAAATCGAAAACAAAACGGTGGGTAGCGCAATCGCAGTTAGTATTACCGTACGTCTTAAAAAGGCGGATTATTAAAATGCTGTTAGGTAAAAAAGTTTTTGCAAATCTTTCGAAAAACAAGTATTGGGAGATGCTTCCCAATCTTAAAGAGGAAAAAGCCAAAAATTTTACCACTCTTATTTTAACGCTTCTTGCTCTTTCATTTTTTGGCTTCTTTGCAATTAGCCCGACACTTTCAACTATAGCCCAGCTTAAAAGGGAAATTGCCGATAATGAATTTGTAGATCAAAGGCTTGGGGAAAAAATCCAAAACCTATCTCTTCTTCAGAAGGAATATAGTCTTTTAGAAAAAGATCTGCCCGCTGTTTTTTCCGCAGTACCGCAATCTCCGAATACACCGCTTTTGGTTGGACAAATACAATTTTTGGCTTTACAATCTTCTCTTTCAATCACAAGGCTTCAGGTATTTCAGGTTGAGCTTTCTCAAAAGACAGATAAAAGCGGCTCTTCCTCCTTTGCCTTCTCCCTAGGGGCTCAAGGAACAACTCCTCAGCTTACAAATTTTCTTAATTCGCTTCTTCGGTTTGAACGCGTCATAACGGTGGAAAATATATCTTTTACTAAAGGCTCTGACAAAGAGGAGATGTTAAAATTAGATTTAAAAGGAAAGGCTTACTTTAAAAAATGAAACAGAAAGACTTAGTTTTTTTGCTCGCATCAACAGCTATTCTTGTACTTGCCTGGATAGCCTTTAGTGTGTACTACAACTTGAGAACTTCTACCATTCCGGAAAACATCAACACTCAGATTACTCCCATACAACCGGTTTTTGACAAAAAAACCCTAGAAGCTCTAAAGCAAAGAGAAAAAACAGTGCCGGTGTACAAGGTGGAAAGTGAGCCAACACCTATTGGCTCGCCATCTGCCGAAAGCTCATTGACTGAGGCAGAACAAGCAACCCAAGGAGGAGGTCTATCACCATGAGAAGAAGCATCTGGGAAAAACGGCTGCCAACGTTTTTGGGCGTACTCGTCATCGCGGTTGGCATCGGAGTAACTTCGCTGCTTGTAAAAACCGGTGTCGTTTTTATTGGAAGAGCTGCGCCGTCGGAAATACCAGAAAATATAAGGATTACCAATGTTTCCGATACTGCTTTTACCGTATCCTACACCACAGAGGCTAAAGTCCTTGGTACCATCTCCTTTGGCAAAAACGAGAGCTTGGGAAATATAGCGGTTGACGACAGAGACCAAGCCGAAAGTATATCCATTTATCAAACACATCACATAACCGCAAAAGGTCTTACGCCTTCAACAAAATATTTCTTTGTAATAAATTCTGGACAGAACACTTTTTCCAATAACAATGTTCCTTTTAGCGTCGCTACTACAACCGCGAATCAAACCACGTCTTCTTCACAAAAAAAAGTTACCGGAAAGGTAATTACCCCCGATGCTTCAATTCCTGCCGAAGCAATTGTTTATCTTGCTTCGGAAGGTGAACAAACTGTGTCTGTATTTCTTAAAGTCGACGGCAGTTATTCTCTGTCTCTTAATTCTTTAGTAAACCAAACCGACGATTCGATTATTCAAATAATTGTTGTCTCGCCCTCGCAACAATCAAATGTTACTGTTTCTACAAAACAGGCAAATCCGGTCCCTTTAATAATTCTTTCCAAAAATTATGACTTTACAACGAGCACCTTGCCCATTGCAACTTCCTCAGCAGCTGCATCACCGTCTGCAGAGATTAATTTTCCAACACTTTTAGTATCTCCCGGTTCGTCTTCAGAACCCCAGATAACAACCCCCAAAAAGGATGAAGGTTTTTCAGACGATCAGCCTCTTTTTAAAGGCACTGCGTCCCCTGGAACAACAGTAAAAATTACTATAAACTCCGAAGAGCAAATACAGACCCAAGTAGTCGTTGATAAAGCGGGAAATTGGAGTTATCGTCCTGACAAATCACTTAGTCCGGGACAGCATACAATAACTATCACCGCGCAAGATAAATTTGGAATACTCAAGACAATCACCCAGTCATTTACCGTCTACGCTCAAGGGACGCAGGTCGATCAAACAGCAACTCCCTCGGCTACCCCGACTCTTACTATAACGCCTACCCCGCAGGCAACTGTCTCAGCAACACCGACCCTAACACCTACTCCCACTCCAACCCCGATTGAATCGGGTCCAACGCCAACTCCTACGAAGCCTCCTTCTGAGGCAACCAAAGGCGGACTTGCCGAACCGGGAAACAAAACCTGGATAATCGGTGGTATTGCCGCATTTGCCACAATGGCTGTTGGCGCTCTTCTCTTCTTCCTAACGCGCGGCTCTGCTTCTTTATGAAAATCGCAGTTATTGGCGCCGGTTTTACTGGACTTTCTGCGGCTTATCAGCTAATAAAAAAGGGGCATCAGGTTACTCTTTTTGAAAAAGATAGCTCGCCTGGCGGTCTTGCTCTAGGATTTACGCTTAAAGATTGGCAATGGTCAATTGAGAAACACTACCATCACTGGTTTGCAAACGATAACAGCATATTAAATCTTGCGAAAGAATTAAAATATAATGTAATCAGAAAACGTGCTAAAACCTCTGTCTATGTCAAAGATTCTTCTTATCAGCTTGATTCGCCCTTGAATGCCTTGACCTTCCCGCAATTGAAAGTTATTGATCGGCTTCGTATGGCAGGGGCGCTTGGATTTTTACGCTACAACCCGTTTTGGAAGCCGCTTGAAAAATATCAAGCCTCTTCTTTTCTGCCAAAAATTATGGGAAACAAACCCTATGAAATGCTTTGGGAACCACTTCTTAATAAGAAATTCGGATCCTTTAAAGACGCGATTTCCCTTGCTTGGTTTTGGGCAAGAATTCGCAAGCGCACCGCAGAGCTTGCTTATCCAAAAGGAGGATTTTTAGAGTTTGCTAAAACCCTCCAGCGAAAAATAAAAAGTGAAGGTGGAGTTTTTTATTACAACAGTGAGGTAAAAAACCTCGAATCAGTAAGAGGAAAGGCGAGAATAGCAACTTTTGATCTTTCGAAACATCAAAACCCATTCAGAAATTTTGTTTTTGACAGAGTTATTGTCACGCTCCCTTCATTCCTCTTTCTCAAAATCGCCGGAGGCCTTCCCAATAATTACCAGAAACAATTACTAAACTTAAAAGGACTCGGGGCGATTAATCTTATCTTGCGATTAAAAAAACCTTTTCTTGTTGACGGAACTTATTGGCTTTCTATCTGTGATAAAAAATCGCCTATTATGGCGATTGTTGAACACACAAATTTTATGGACAAAAAATATTATAATAACGAACACATTATTTATATCGGCAACTATCTCCCTGCTGATCACCCTTACATGAAAATGACTGCTTCGGAACTTCTCAAAATTTACGAAAAATAAACCCCATTTATTCATTATCTGTCATTCATTATTCATTATGCAAGGTTCCTTTCGCTCAGCCCATAATTCCTATAAACTATTCAAAAATCATGCCTCCTTCTGAAACACCGCTTAAAAATATATATCTTGCAAATATCCAACAGGTTTACCCTTGGGATAGAGGAACTAATTATGCTGTGGAATTGGGAGAAAAAGTAGCAAAACTTATTAGTGAACAAAAATGAGTAAGTTCAAAACTTTTTTTATTCTATTTGCAATTATATTTATTGGTGGGTTCTTGCGTTTTTACAAGCTTGATTGGGGCAAAGGATTATTTACTCATCCAGATGAATATCACATAGTAGCTTCTGTCTCGCAATTATCGTTTCCAAACCAGATGCACCCCCATTTTTTTTCCTATGGAACAGTTACTATGTACTTAATCTACTTTACGCAAGAACTGTTAAAATCTTTTTCTTTAATTCCGAACTCGTTTATTCTTGGTCGTTTCTATTCCGCACTTTTTTCAACGCTTACTATATTACTTGTTTACAAAACCGCCTCTATTTTCCTCAAAAAACCCTGGGCGCTGACTGCAGCTCTTCTTATTTCCCTCAATCCTGGTCTTATCCAACAAGCTCATTTTGCAACGCCTGAGTCAAGTCTCACCTTTTTTCTTTTTGGATCACTTCTTTTCTTACTGTATTTTCTCCAAGGCGGAAAAGTACCTCGTCTCCTTTTATCGTCTGTTTTTTTAGGCTTGGCTCTGGGTGTCAAAATAAGTTCTCTTGTCTTTTTACTGCCTTTAATAACGGGGGTTACCCTGCATTCCTTCAAAAAACCATTACGATTAGTAAGTCTTGGTAGTGTAAGTTTAATCCTGGTTATTATTACATTTGCCATTGTTGCTCCCTATACCTTTTTAGATTTTCCGGCCTTTCGAAGCAATCTGGAATACGAAGGAGGTTTAGCAATTGGCAGAATTCCGGTTTTTTATACAAGGCAATTCATAGATACCGTTCCGGTTCTTTTTCAGCTAGAAAAAATTCTGTCTTATGCTTTGGGGCCGGTTCTCCTACTAACAGGCATCATTGGATTTTTTACATGCTTGTTTAGTTTTCTTAAAAAACAAAAATCCGAACTCCTGCTTTTTCTCGTTGCATTTCTTTCGCTATTTATCCCAAATGCTTTTCTTTTTGCAAAATGGACGCGGTTTATCGCTCCAACTTTTCCTTTTTTTGCTATCTTTACCGTCTTTTTCCTCTCAAAAATCGAAAAGATGAGTAAAGGTTTCGCCTCTTGGATTGCAGGAGCAGTAATTATAACAACATTTATTTGGGCATATGCGTTTTTCAGTATTTATCAAAACCCCGATGTTCGCCTCAGCGCCTCAAACTGGCTAGAAGAAAATATTCCTTCCACCTCAGTTATCCTTATTGAGGGAGGAAATATGATAGATGTTCCTTTAAGAGGGGACTTTCAGCGAATTTCGCTTGATTTTTACAACTTAGAGGATAACTTAGAAAATCAACAAAAAATTGTTACTGCTCTTTTGCAGTCTGATTATTTTATCATCCAAAGTCGAAGAGTCTTTATGAACCATCAACGGCTACCGCATCTTTTCCCAAAAACAGCAAGCTTCTACAACGCGTTTTTTAGTGGCAATCTAGGATTTGAACAAATAAAAGAGCTTCATTCATATCCGGCGCTCTCGTTTGGGAAATTTTCTCTTGAGTTTCCCGACGAAACTGCCGAGGAAACTTGGAGTGTCTTTGATCACCCGGTTATTCGCGTTTTTCAAAATAAAAGACGACTGTCAAAGGAGGATTATGCAAAAATTTTTGAGGAATAAGACAAATCTTTTCCTTATTCTCATCCTGACTTTAGCAGCCACTCTTCGTCTGTATGGACTCGATTGGGATCAGGGATTTCACCTGCACCCTGACGAGCGCGCAATTGTTATGTTTACTACTCCCCTGCAATTGCCGGAAACCATAGCTGAATTTTTCTCCCCAACCAGTCCTTGGAACCCGCATTTTTTTGCCTATGGGAGTTTTCCTTTATATCTTCTTAAAATCGTTGGTGGTGCATTAAGTATCGTCAACCCACTCTATGGTGTTTATAACCAGATTAATCTTGTCGGCCGTTTTCTTTCCGTGTTTTTTGATCTAGGAACACTCTTCATAATATTTTTGCTTGGAAGAAAACTTTTTAACGTACGCGTGGGACTGCTGGGAACGTTATTTTACAGCATGAGCGTTCTCTCAATCCAACTTTCCCATTTTTATGCCGTCGATACGCCTCTTACCTTTTTTATACTGCTTACTCTTTATGCTCTTGTGCGCTTTTATGAGCGACCAACAAAAATCCGTGCAGTCGTTGTTGGGATATTTTTTGGACTATCGCTTGCCACAAAAATAAGCGCTTCTGTATTAGTTGTAGCAATCGGCATGACTATAGCTATAGATTTTCTTTTACTTTTTTTAAAAAATCCTCATCGCCCGCATATTTGGCTTTCACACCTTCCCATTTTTGCAAAACGGCTTATACTCGACGGCGTGCTTATTGTAATAGCAACAATAACAACTTTTGCCATTGTTGAGCCTTATGCATTTATTGACTTTAAAACTTTCTGGCTCCACAACATGCAGCAACGGCAAATGATATACGATCCATTTACTTTCCCCTACACTCTACAATATGTTGGAAAAATCCCTTATTTTTATGAGTTAAAAAATATTTTTCTCTGGGGGCAAGGACCTGCTCTTGCAACGCTTTCGTTCTTTGGGGTCATCTATCTTACCTATACCGCAATGAAGCAATTGAACAATAAAACAATAATCGTTTTAGCCTTTTTCTGGGCATATTTTCTAATGGTTGGCAACTTTGCTATTGGTTTTATGCGCTACATGCTCCCCCTTTATCCGCTCCTTTCTCTTTTTGCCGCAGCATTCTTCTTTCGTATTACGAAATCCATACTCCCTAGATCGAAACTATCGCTATTTTTCATTTTTCATTTTTATTTTTTCATTTTTATTTTAATATGGCCTTTATCTTTTATAAACATTTATACCAAACCAAATACCCGCGTTTTGGCATCTGATTGGATTAACCAAAACATTGAACGCGGAAAAACCCTTGCAATTGAACATTGGGACGATGGCCTACCGCTTTTTGGACAAGAAAAATATCAGAGATTAACTTTGCCGCTTTATGACCCTGATACAGAATTAAAATGGACAATGATAAATCAAAAACTTGCACAAACTGATTACCTTATATTAGCTTCTAATCGCTTATACGTCCCTTTGCAAAAACTAACTAATTGCGAAAAATTACCACTGGGAAGATGCTATAAAAAAAGTGCCGAATACTATCAAAAACTTTTTAATGGCTCTTTGGGCTTTAAAAAAATCGCCGAGTTTTCAGTATACTCTCAATTACCATTTACGAATTCCCAATTACCCGATGGCATTGCCGATGAATCCTTCACCGTCTACGACCACCCAAAAGTGATGATATTTAAAAGAAATGACTAAGCTATTGTTTGCATTTTATCTAACGCTTGTATTCTTCTTTTTGTTGTTCATCAATCTTTACTACCTTGAGGGCATACCCCATGTCCCGGATTCAGCAGCATACCTTTTTATGGCAAAAATGTTTGCAACGGGACATATCATTATGCCCATTCCTGCTTCACCAGAACATTTCAATTTTTTCCCTGGAATTCTTTCGATAGATAACGGGAAATGGCTCTTTCAATATCCATTTGGTCATCCACTACTTTTAGCAATTGGTATTTTTATTGGCATGCCAAATATTATTCCTCCGCTCGTTGGTACATTATTTGTATTAATTCTTTATCTTATCGCAAAAGAGGTTTTCGATCGTAAAACGGCACTCTTTACGTTAATCCTTCCTATACTTTCTCCCTTTTTTTTAGAGAATGCGTCTTCTTTTATGTCTCACAACACAGCAGCTTTTTATCTTATCCTATCATTATATTTCTCCATAAGGTTTTGCAAATCAAGAAACGTTTGGCATGCATTATTATCTGGATTATTTGTAGGCTTACTTTTTAATACTAGACCTCTCACTGCTTTACCCTTTATCCTGCTAAATTCTTCAATCCTATTTTTTTACAAGAATTCTCGACAAATGCATTCTTTTGTTTTATTTTTGACAGGCCTATTCCCGCTATTATTTCTCTGGCTCATCTATAATTATATAAGCACAGGCAACCCACTAGCTTCACAATATTACTTGCAAAGCAGAGGCATGCTTCCTTTTGAAAACCCAACATTATTCCTTGCATCATTACAAAAACATATTGAAAATGTAAAGATACTTCTTCAAAACTTCGGTCCAATGGCATTCAATTGGCCAAAACTTATAACATATGGGTTTTTATTTATTCCCTTTGCATTAAGAAGGAATACGTTTTGGGATCATATATTTTTTATCGGATTGTTTACATTGCCCCTTACATATTTCTTCTATGATGGCACGTTCATCATGTATGGCCCTCGATTTTGGTACGAAATTTTACCCTTCGCTATTCTCCTTAGTGCCAGAAGTCTTGCATTAGCATATGAGCTTATTCCTAAAATAACAATATTTTTTTTCGTAGTACTAATTTTCCTCTCTTTTGCAAAATTATTCGGATTTATACCAACAACTAATCCTGATTATTTTAGCCCCTTGAGACTTAATGACCTTAAAGGATTTAACTTTGTTGACAAAAGAATAATTAACGAAGTTAAGACAAAACAGATTCATAACGCTGTTGTTTTTGTTAAAGATTGCAACAACAACTGGTGGTGCTATGGATCAGTGTTTTCTCAGAATTCTCCCACTCTTGACACAGATATTGTTTATGCAAAGGATCTAGGAAATCCTTACAACATAGCATTGATGGATTTTTTCGAAGGAAGGTCTTTCTATCGCATCGATTATTACACTCTAGATCTTAAAGAAATTCACTACTAAGATTATACGAAGCGCTTGAAGAGCGCGAGGATGCCTTGTTTCCAACTAACAGTGTGCGTTACTCCTGATGTTTTGGATTTTATTTTGTTATAATTCTTAAGATACCAGCAATAGGACTTAATAAGAGCTTGGGAATTAGAGTACTTTGGCCTCCAATTTAAGGTTTTTTTAATTTTATCTATCGAAACAAACGAGTCTTTATCGGCAGTATCATAAACCCATTGATAAAGAGGGGACACCTTAATTTTCTCGAAAAACCACAACGCTCTTTTTACAAAAAAAGCAGGTGTTGGAAAAATTGTGGATCCTGATCTTGCAAAATTAAAAAGTTCTCCGAGATCTTTTCTTACTGTCACAAACTTCTCGGCGCCAATATTAAATGCATCATTATACGAATTCTTGTTTTGCAGACAGAATAAATAGATCGCTTCAACCAAGTCATCTACATCTAAAAGTTGGTATCTGTTATTGCCCTTCCCAATGACAGGAATCCTCTTCCCATCGTAAATCCAATCAAAAAGTATTTCAAAAACCCCCAAGCGTCCTGTCCCAACAAATGTTTTTGGCCGCAAAATCGTAACATTCAACCCTTCTTCCATTGCTTGAAAACAGAAATTCTCCGCAAGAATTTTTGACTCCCCATACGCCCCGACTCCAACGCGCGGATCTGTTTCTATAATCGGGTGTTTTTTGGGCACGCCATAGACAGCAGTCGAGGAAATAAAAATAACTCTTTTTACCTTATGCTTTTTTGCAAGCTCCAAAACATTCTTTGTGCCATCAACGTTTGTCGTATAAATATCTCTCCTCTTCCACAATGGAAGTGCTGCTGCTGCGTGAATAACAATATCCTGTCCATTTATTAATGCGTCTAACTTTTTTTTATTTCTTACGTCACAAACGACTAATTTCTCTTTCTCTATATACTCCTTCTTATTAAATCGGCGAATATCAACAAGCGTCAAAGCAAAACCTTTTTTATGTAAATATGAAGAGAGATGCAAACCCAAAAAACCGCCGCCGCCTGTTATGAGAGTTTTCATAAAAATAATGCTAGAATATTATAATAGATTATAACAATCTTAACGATCTCTCCATAATATGAATTTTGGGTTTGATCTTGACAAAATTTTTATTGATTATCCTCCTTTTATTCCTGCAAGACTTATCGATCGATTATACAAACAAAAATCAGATGGCGTACTTTGGTATCGAATCCCATCGAAACCAGAGCGGTTTCTTCGTCTTATTACCCACTACCCACTTTTTCGCCCTCCAATCTTTGAAAATATTAGGTTTATGCAACAAATAAGTCGAGACAAAAAACACAAGCATTATCTTATTTCAAGCCGTTTTAGTTTTTTGCGAGCAACTACCGAAACGCTTCTTAAAAAATACGGACTTTATTCCTTATTTAAGGATGCTTTTTTTAACTATAAGGACAAACAACCTCATTTATTTAAGGCAGCCATCATAGAAAAGCTGAATATCCATCGTTATGTCGATGACGACTTGCCTCTTCTTCAATTTATCGCAGCAAGAAATCCCAAAACAAAATTCTTTTGGCTAAACAGCGAAAAGAACGAGGCTTTTGGAAAAAATCTTTTCAGTATTACCCATCTTTCCCAAATGTTCCTATAATTCAGTTTAAAGATTATGATTTTTTCTGATTTAAACTTTATTATTCAATGGTGGTT
>JACPTT010000085.1 GCA_016192645.1 Candidatus Levyibacteriota bacterium
ACCAAGGTGCCTGTCCCAACCAAAAGCCCAAAGGTTCTGGCAAACTCGGTAAGGATTGACTGCTTAATCAGCTTGCCAAAAACAGGAAGCTTAAGCACAAAATCATCAAAGATTAGCTGTCCTGACTCGGTTTTTCGCCAACGCCGGTAGAAAAAAATAAGCAGTGCAATAAGACCAAGAACCAACGGCCAAAATGTAATCGTAAAATTTGAAAGACCTACTATAATCTGAGTAGGCAAGGGCAAAGGAATATTGAGGCTTTTATACAGAGTATTGAGCTGCGGAATAACGAAAATCATCATAATAAACATCACCGCAATAATTCCCGCAATAACAATTGAAGGATACATCAGCGCTCCTTTAACCGTGCTTTTTAGTTTTTGCTGTTTTTCCAAGTTGTCGGCAAGCCGAAGCAACACTTTATCAAGAAGTCCCGATGCTTCGCCGGCTTTGATAAGGGAGATATAAATTTGAGAAAAGAATTTGGGGTACTTGGCAAGAGCCGCCGAGAATGTTTTTCCCTCGTCAATATCGATAATAATGCCGCTTACAATCTCAATCATTGCTTCATTTTGCACCTGATCTTTTAAAATACTAAGCGACTGCATTAGGGTAAGGCCAGAAGCAAGCATTGATGAGAGCTGGCGGGTAAAAAATACAAGATCCGAAGATTTAGCTTTTTGGGTAAAAATCGATAAAATTCCTCTTTCTGTTTTTTGAGTAATGTGGGTAGGAAGCAGTTCTTTTGAGCGTAAAAATGACGCGGCTTCATTTGCGTCCTTAGCCTCAATTAATCCTCGCACCTTTTTTCCGTCGCGGGTTACGGCTTTATACAACAATCTCATAGGCTATCCGACCATTCTTAGGAGTTCGTCTTGATGCAAGGCATAGCTTTTGGCGGTATCAAGGCTAATTGCTCCCGCTAGCACAAGTTGTGCCAAGGATGACTCAAGCGTAATCATACCAACATCCTGCGATGTTTGAATAACAGAATCTAGAAGATGAGTTTTTCCGTCTCTAATGTTGCTTGCCACGGCATTTGTGCCAAGCAAAACCTCAACCGCCGGCACTCTTCCACCTTGGATTTGAGGAACAAGCCTTTGTGAAATAATACCTTTTAAGGTTGACGCCAGCTGAATCCGTATTTGTCCCTGCTGATGGGCAGGAAAAGAGTCAATAATCCGATCGATGCTTTGAGATGCCGAGTTTGTATGGAGAGTAGAAAAGACAAGGTGGCCGGTTTCGGCAATCGTAATGGCTGAAGCCATGGTTTCCGGATCCCGCATTTCTCCAACCAAAACAACATCGGGATCTTCACGAAGAGCCGAGCGAAGTGCCATTGCCCACGAATGAGTATCGATTCCCATCTCACGCTGAGAAACAATGCTTTTTCCTTTAGGATAAACATACTCAATTGGATCTTCAATAGTTAAAATATGGAAGGCGCTACTTAAATTAATCTCGTTAATAATTGAGGCGATAGTTGTTGATTTGCCATGGCCTGTGGGACCGCTAATCAAAATAAAACCTTGACGCAGAGTCGCAAACGAATGAAGAATTTTTGGCAGACGGAGCTCCTCAACTGTTTTAATTATTGGCGGAAGAAACCGAAAAGCAGCGCACAAATTTCCTTTTTGATAATAGGCATTTATACGAAAGCGGCCTAAATTTTCACTACCAACACCTTGACTAAATCCAAAAGAGAAATCCAACTCTTTGTTTGTCTCTAGAAGTTCTTTCTGCTGGGGGGTTAAAATAGAAAATACCATTGTCTGCACATCTTCTGCTTTTAGCGCCGGGTAATTCGGCATCGAAGAAAGCACTCCGTCAATACGAAGCGCAGGCGAAATACCCGGCAAAAGATGCAGGTCTGATGCGTTACTCCTTATGGTCTCGGCTAAAAGCCCTTGAATATCCATATTTTATTCCTGTGCCACTCTAAGTATTTCTTCTATTGTTGTTACCCCCTGCAAAACTTTTAAGTAGCCATCCTGTTTCATGGTAATCATGCCCTCGGAAATTGCCTGTTTTTCAATTGTTGCGCTATCCGGATGCTCAAGCACCAGATGGGCTATTTTTTCAGAGACCGGCAGAACCTCAAAAATTCCAATTCTACCAAGGTAACCGGAATCCCCGCACTCGCTGCACCCCTTACCCTTATAGAGTTTTACTTCTGCTTCTGCTTTTGGAAAAAGATTGCCAAGAATCTCTTTCATCTCCGAAATTAGAGAGACAGGAGGAAGATATGCTTCTTTACAATGAGAACAAATCTTTCTGGCTATTCGCTGACCAACCATAGCATTCATGGTCGAAGCAAGTAAAAACGGCTCTGCGCCTAAATCCAAAAGCCGAGGCAGTGCGCCTGCGGCGTTTGAGGTGTGAAGAGTTGAGAAGACCAAATGGCCGGTAAGCGCCGCCTGGATGGCCAAATCCGTAGTTTCTTGATCTCGTATTTCACCAACTAAGATAATATTTGGGTCTTGGCGCAAAAACGCCCGAAGGCCGGTAGCAAAAGTAAGTCCAACAGCCGGATTTATCTGCACCTGATTAACACCCGCTATTTGATATTCAACCGGGTCCTCCAAAGACATGATGTTGACGCGGGTGGTATTGAGCTTTGAAAGAACCGAATAAAGAGTGGTGGTTTTACCACTGCCGGTTGGTCCGCAGACAATAATAATGCCGTGTGGTCGAAGGATCGCCGTCTCAAGGTTTTTTAAAGCCGTTCCGCTTAAACCAAGCTCGGGAAGCGTTGGTATGCCGCCTGATTTTCGAAGAAGCCGCATTACAACTTTTTCTCCGTGCGCCGCCGGCAAAACCGAAATGCGAAGGTCAACTTCATCTTCGCCGGCTTTGAAATTAAAGCGCCCGTCCTGAGGGGTACGATGTTCGTCTATTTTCATCTCGGAAAGAATTTTAATCCGCGAAATAACTGCTTCCTGAACGGTTTTTGGCAGGCTCAATCTGTCGTATAAAATGCCGTCTATTCGGTAGCGAACCCGCACCCTATCCTCCTGTGGTTCGATATGCACATCGGAGGCTCTGCTTGTTACGGCATACTCCAAAATGGTTGAGACAATCTTGGCAATCGGCGCTTCTTTAATAATCTGGGCTATTTGGGCGCTGTCAACGGTTTTTATCTTCTTAAGCTCTTCTGTCTCTTTTAATGCCGCTCCCACTTCGGTTATCAGCTCTTGCCTGTACTGGGTGGAAATTGCCTTGATTACCTCCGGCAAAGAAGCGGCAAATGCTTTTATGGATAATCCTGTTTTTTGTTGGAGAAATGAAAGAGCCTCAAGATCAACGGGATTGCCCATAGCAAGGGAGAGAGTTTTGCTTTTTTCATCATAAAGAAAAGGGACGAGAGAAAAACGCTCCGCAACAGAACGCGGGACAAAACTTAAAGCCTCGGGAGAAAAAGAAGCGTTGGCAAGAGAGATAAAGGGAATTCCCAAAAGCTTTGCCTTTGCTTCGGCAAGCTTATCGGGTGCGACTAAATTCTCAGATTCGATAATGCGCTCAATAGATTTACCCTCTGAGGCGCTTTTGACTTTCACGTCTTCGTACTGCTCTTGGTTTAGAAGATGCTCGGAGAGTAAAATATCGGCAACTGTCTGAACCGAAGCAACCGGTGAAACATCATTATTAGGCATTGCTTTAATAGTAGGAAAAAGTAGGCTATAATGTCAAGGAGTCAAGCTCAGCTTGACGACGAATTATGCAAAGCCTTATCATTTCCGCAAAAAACCAAAAACTGGCAGAAGAATATGTCCAAAAAATCTGCGCTGACTACCAGATAGATCGCTTCGATATTTATAATGCTGAAGAGGAAAAAGGAACAATTGGAATTGAGAAAATAAGAAACCTCCAGAAAAAACTCTTTCTCAAACCCATAAGAAGCAAAGTTAAAGCCGCGGTGATAAAAAATGCCGAAAATCTAACTCTTGAGGCGCAAAACGCCCTTTTGAAATCCCTTGAAGAACCGCCAGACAATACTATTGTTATATTAACGGTTTCAAATAAGGATCTGTTGGTTTCGACTATTCTTTCTCGATGTAAGATTATTGAACTAAAAGAAGATGATGCTCAATTGCCAAAAAATGAAATATCTCAATATCTCGATATCTTAATTTCCCTACGCTCTTACGGAATAGGGGAGCGCTTAAAACTTACTCAAGATGTGGGAAAGACCAAAGAAGAAGCACTTTTGTGGCTTGAGAAAATGATTCTTATTACACGGGGACATCTCATTGAGACTATTGAAAAAAATGGCTCACGCTTTAATGATTTAAACCTGCCTGCCGGCAAGGCAGGTCATTTTAGCAAAGATGGATTCTCCGCGTACCAGCATCTAAGCCTCCTAATCTCCCTCCAAAAGTCCTATGTTATTTTGAAAACCACCAACGCCAACCCCCGCTTTACCCTCGAAACCCTCCTACTAAACTCCTAAACTCGTATGTACCGTTTCGTCCTATCTATACCGATCCCGTATCGTTCCAGATTTGACACTTCGGTAATTATGTGTTTTATTTTAAGGTGATGGCGCGGCGAAAAACAATACTCGCTACAAATGAGGTTTACCACGTATATAATCGCGGGGTAGAAAAACGACCTATCTTTATACTGAAGAAGGATTATTTAAGATTTCTTGAACTAATAAATTATTACCAGTTCACAGATTGTCCTCTTAAATTTTCTTATTTTGTACGACTCCCCTTAGAAGAAAGGCTAAATACTCTCAAAAAATTACAGAGCGAATCAAAAAAACTCGTTGATATCTTTGCGTTTTGTTTTATGCCGAATCATATGCATTTTTTGCTTAAACAACTCGCGGACAGATCCATCTCAAAATTCATGGCAAAAATAACTAACAGTTTCAGTCATTACTTTAATACACGCCATGAGAGAACAGGATATTTGTTCCAGGGAAATTTTGGCGCAGTCAGAATAGAAACCAATGAACAATTAATTCATGTTAGCCGTTATATTCATCTTAATCCTGTTTCCTCCTATTTAGTCGAAATTAAAGACTTAGAGAACTATGAATACTCATCATATCCCGAGTATCTAAATATTAGATCTGGTTTTTCTAATGTGGAGGAAGTTCTTTCCTTTTTTAAGAACGGGCAAGAGTACAAAAACTTCGTCGAGGATCAGGCGGATTATGCGAGACAACTTGAAAATATCAAACACCTGACTCTCGAGTAAAGATTCATTAACCAATTTCACCGAAGTGTTCTATCTGTTCCGATACGGGATCGTTCTATATAAAGTTGGTTAAAATTTCCTCTGGAAATTTTTGGAGGGATTTGGTAAAATTATATTATTAAAGCTGTATGACGGTAAAAAAGTCACAACCTAAACCTGTTAAGAAATCCTCTGACTATTCGGCAGAACACATCCAAGTTCTTGAAGGCTTAGAGCCGGTTAGAAAACGCCCCGCCATGTATATTGGCTCAACCGACACAGTAGGACTCCATGAATCTTTACGCGAAATCATTGACAACGCCGTTGACGAAGCTTTAGCCGGTTTTGCAAAAAATGTCCGGGTGATCCTCAATAAAGACAAAAGCGTAACGGTTATTGATGATGGAAGAGGAATCCCGGTTGACATCATGCCTCAATACAAAAAATCAGCGCTTGAAATTGTGATGACCAAACTTCATGCCGGCGGAAAATTCGGAGGCTCTGCCTATAAAATCTCAGGAGGCCTGCATGGCGTTGGCTCATCCGTTGTCAACGCACTTTCGCAGTGGATGTGGGTGGAGGTTTACCGAGATAAAAAGCTTTATCGCCAGGAGTACGAACGTGGTGTACCAAAAACACCAGTAAAAGAAGTCTCGGAATCAAATTTTTCCCGCGAAGCGGGATCCAGCTCCGCTGGACAAATTTTAAATTTCAAATTAGTGAGCGGTACTATTGTCACCTTTTTTCCCGATGCAAAAATCTTCTCAACTACCGAATTTGAATTTGAAATCATCAAAAAAGCGCTGCGCGAACGAGCCTATCTTATTCCAAGTATCTATTTCCATCTCACCGACAACCGAGGGGAACCCCGCGAAATAAACTATTATTTTGAGGGCGGAATCAAATCCCTGGTTGAAAAAATAAATGAAAACAAAAATCCCCTGCACAAACCAATCTTTATCCAAAAAAAAGAAGACGAGGTTGAGGTGGAGGTGGCGCTTCAGTATAACGACGGCTATGCCGAAAATGTCGAATCCTACGTAAATGTTATTAACACAGTCAACGGCGGAACCCATCTCACCGGTTTTCGCATGGCATTAACGCGAGCGGTTAATGATTATGGCAAAAAAATCGGCAGCTTTAAAAACGGCGAGGACTCAATAACGGGCGATGACACAAGAGAAGGCTTAACCGCCGTTGTCTTTATTAAAATGCCGCAAGACAAAATCCAGTTTGAAGGCCAAACAAAAGGAAAATTGGGAAATTCAGAAATCCAGCCGCTTGTTGCGCAGATTGTAAAAGAGGGTTTAAGCATGCATTTTGAAGAAAATCCCTCGGACGCTCGAAAGATTCTTGAGAAAGTTTATCTTGCCGCCAAGGCTCGGCTTGCCGCAAAAGCTGCCAAGGAGGCAATTCTTCGAAAAGGCGCTTTGGAGGGCTCATCGCTGCCCGGAAAACTTGCCGACTGTCAGGAAAAAGATCCAAAGGTTTCTGAATTATACATAGTTGAGGGAGATTCGGCCGGCGGATCGGCAAAAATGGGACGAGATCGAAAGTTTCAAGCAATTTTGCCAATTGGCGGAAAGATTTTAAATACCGAGCGCGCCAGACTTGATAAGATTATCGAGTTTGAGGAATTAAAAAACCTCATCATCGCTTTAGGAATGGGAATAGGGGAAAGCACTAATCTTGGGAAGCTCCGATACCATCGCATTATTATTATGACCGATGCCGACGTTGACGGGGAACATATCGAAACTCTCATTCTTACCTTCTTCTACCGGCATCTTCCCGAAATTATAAAGCAAGGCTATCTTTACATCGCCCAACCGCCGCTTTATAAAATCCAGGCCGGAAAAGCAGTAAAATACGCCTATTCGGATGAGGAAAAAAACGAAGAGATCCAAACCGTAAAAAAAGAGAGCAAAAACAACATTTCAATTAATATCCAGCGCTATAAAGGTTTAGGCGAAATGAACCCGGAGCAGCTCTGGGAAACAACCATGAACCCCCAAAACCGAATTTTAAAACAGATCGCAATTGAAGATGCCGAAGAAGCCGACGCTGTCTTTACCATGCTCATGGGAGACGAGGTACCGCCAAGAAAACATTTTATTCAGTCGAACGCAAAAACAGCAACGCTGGACATTTAGAATTTTGTATAATTGAACAGTTCTTATGAATTTATCGTTTCTTATTAACAATGCCGTTCTTATTGCAATTGCCGCAGGCTTACTCTCTATTCTTTATGGTCTTGCTCTTACCTTCCATGTTCTCTCAAAGCCCCGAGGAAATCAAAAAATGAACGACATTGCCGATGCCATTTCTGAGGGCGCAAGCGCATATATGAATCGCCAGTATAAGGTGGTCGCGGTAATTGGATTAGTAATTTTTGCAATTCTCTACTTTGTTTTTGGTCTTTTTAGTGCCGCTGGTTTTGCGGTTGGCGCATTTTTTTCTGCCATCGCCGGCATTATTGGCATGAATGTAGCTGTTAGAAGTAATATCCGAACATCCCAGGCTGCCAAACAAGGCTTGTCACAAGCATTCTCTCTTGCTTTCCAAGGCGGTGCTGTAACCGGACTTATGGTCGCCGGCCTTGCTCTTCTTTCTGTTTCTGGATTTTATTATTTCTTAACACTTGTAGATTCGAATAAAATAAACATTCTTCAGCCGCTTGTAGCCTTGGGTTTTGGCGGATCTCTTATTTCTGTTTTTGCCAGATTAGGAGGCGGCATATTTACAAAAGGAGCAGATGTTGGCACCGATATGGTTGGGAAAATCGAAAAAGGAATCCCGGAGGATGACCCACGAAACCCGGGAGTAATTGCCGATCTAGTAGGAGATAATGTTGGCGACGATGCCGGGATGGCAGCTGATCTTTTTGAAACCTATGTCATAACCGCCGTGGCGGCCATGATTTTAGGACAACTTACCTTTCCTCAAAGTCAGGAAGTGTTATTGTATCCGCTTCTTATCGGCGCGGTTGCAATTGTTGCCAGTATTGTTGGGACATGGTTTGTCCGGCTTTGGGGCAAAAGCATTATGGGAGCCCTTTATCAAGGACTTTCGGCAACAATTATGGTTTCTATACTTGGACTTTATTATCTTGCTTTAATACTTTTTCCAAATGGTCTGACAAACAATAATGGAACGATTTCTTTCCTAAATCTTTTCTATACCTCTTTAATTGGCCTTATCGTTACAATCGGCATGGTAGTTATTACCGAATACTTTACCTCAAAAAAATTCAGTTCGGTAAAAAAAATTGCACAAGCATCCGCAACCGGACACGGGACTAACATTATTGCGGGTATTGCGGTATCAATGAAGTCAACCCTTGCTCCTATTCTTTTAATCTCTTTGGCAATTCTTGTCTCTTATAACTTGGCAGGACTTTATGGGGTGGCAGTTGCGGCAACAAGCATGTTGTCTTTGACCGGAATAATTGTGGCTATTGATGCTTTTGGACCAATTACCGATAATGCCGGCGGGATTGCCGAAATGGCAGGACTCGATAAAAAAGTAAGGGATGTTACCGATCCGCTTGACGCAGTAGGCAATACCACAAAGGCAGTAACAAAAGCCTATGCTATCGGCTCGGCCGGATTGGCGGCATTGGTCTTGTTTGCAAGCTACACGCAGGAACTGACAAAGTCCGAAAAAACTCTGCTTGGGCCTTTCACCTTTTCGCTTAGCGAACCAAGCGTTCTTATTGGTCTTTTTATTGGCGCTGCTCTTCCTTATTTCTTTGCTGCCTTAGCCATGGAAGC